>CAYJAO010000050.1:0-5169 GCA_964368355.1 uncultured Lachnospiraceae bacterium
ATGTTTTAAGCACGCCGCCAGCGTTCGTCCTGAGCCAGGATCAAACTCTAACGTTGTTTGTATATAAACTTCGATTGAAGTTGATACCGTTATTGTTTGTGACTCAAAAACTTTACTTGACTTTTTTATACTTTGCGTAAATTTTGAATAAGTATTTTGAAATTGACAAGGCATATATAAAAACCTTTTTTATGTTTACACATCTACCTTTTCTTTCCATATATTCAGTTTTCAAAGATCGCACTCTCATTTTATACAAAACAGAGAGTTTTTGCTACATTTCATACAAAAACATATGCTTTGTTTTCAGCGTAGCAAGGCAAATATACCACAATAAAAAACGCTTGTCAACACTTTTTTACAAGATTTTTGATATTTTTTAATATTTTTTTTAAATGTTTTTATTTTTATAAAATTAGGTATTGACAAATTAGGCTTATTAGCGTAGAATGTAATCATCACTTAAAAATGGAGGGAAAAGTATGCAGGATACTATTGACAGTTTTTTAGAAGAACTTGATAAAAATCAAGAAACTAGAGCAAAAGCAAGATTTGCAATGGAAAGCGCTTCCAGAATTGACGGGTTTTCAGAAGGAAAATCAGGGGATGACTTTGGCGCTGAAGATTTTGAAAGATTAATTTCACTTTCAGAAACAAGAGGAAAAGCAATCGGCAGGGGTCTTCAAAGAAGAAAGAGCTTAGCTGATGATATGGATTTGACCGAGATCTATTAAGCCTTGTAAAAATATTTACCAATATATTTTATAAAGGTATAGAACACGCTCAAATAATCCCAGCAATTAAATCCAAACATACCAAAAAAAAGGGAAACAACACGTTTCCCTTTTTTATATCTTTTGTATTTATGCTATCGCAAAAATCTTGCTTGCAAAATCGCTCCACCCGCTTGCCGCTTTATATGAATTAACCAAACTGCTAGGAACGTAAATATTTTCTAACCTTGTACAATTATGCAATAACGCGTATGAATAATTCACAAAACTTTTAATTGTAATAGTTTCTAAATTAAAATTAGCGCCGAGTGCAGAATCTCCGATTTCCATCACACTACTAGGTAAAGTTATTGATTCCAATGCACAATTCCAAAAAGCAGAGCCTCCAACACTAATCAAATTGCTATCTTCATAAAACGTTACGGTCTTCAATTGTGAACAAGAAGTAAAAGCAGCATAGTGAATCTGCATAACATTGCGTGGAATTATAATTGTCTTCAATTGTGAACAAGAAGAAAAAGACTCTTGTTCGATGATTTCTAACTGACTATTTTCTCCAAATGTGATTGATGTTAAACTTGTACACTCGTAAAAAGCAGATTTTCCGATACTCGTAATGTTATCTGGAATTATTATTGTTGTTAAGGAGCCCCCCACAGAGTTTAATACGTGAGAAGCGCCAGAGACTGATACTATTCCAACTCCAGCAGTTAGAACGACCTCCCCATTCGAATCTATAATATATATACCATCGGTTCCATCTGTTGCTTTGCTTATACTGTTAGTTTGTATACTGATTAAATTTTTACAGCCAATAAATATGGAATATCCGACATTTGTGACATCGCTTGGGATTGTTATTGATGTTAAACTTGTGCACCCCCTGAATGCCTCATATCCAATACTTGTGACACCGTCTGGAATTGTGGCGGATTCTAAACTTGAACAACCTAAAAACGCTTGAGCTCCGATACTCGTAATGTTATTTGGGATCATTATTGTTGTTAAAGCGCTACCAACAACAGAGTTTAATGAGCGAGAAGCACCAGAGACTGATACAATCCCAACTCCAGCAGTTAGAACGGCCTCCCCATTCGAATCTATAATATATATACCATCGGTTCCATCTGTTGCTTTGCTTATACTGTTAGTTTGTATATTCATCAAATTTGTACAACCACTAAATATAGACGATCCAAGGCTTGTGACACCACTTGGAATTATGACTGATGTTAAATTTATGCATCCCCTGAACACCTCATTTGCAATACTCGTGACGCTGCTTGGAATTGTTATCGATGTTAAACTTGTGCAATCGCGAAAAGCTTGATTTCCAATCCTTGTCACACTGCTTGGAATCGTTATTGATGTTAAACTTGTGCACCCCCAAAAGGCAGAATTGATTGCGTCAAATCCCGGTTCTATAACAATATTTGTATAACCCGAAATATTTGTTAAAGCGGTTATTGTCGATAATGATGACATATTTACAGTTGTCCCATTTGAAATAACAAGAGATGAAGGAATTATCAAACTGCCTGAACCGATTGGAACTCCTGTTAAGGAATATTCTCCGCCTGCATATAAACTATATGTCCACCCAGATGTATGACTTGGAGCGGTTAAATACCCCGTTGCCGTGGTTGAGATCGTATATGTCCCCGCGTATTTTAATGTTTCAGTAGTAACTGAATTATCTATAATCCAATCATAGGTGTAAGTCCCATCATTATCTGCTTCTGGAAGCGCATAAGAAGCTGAAAGCTCATTTGTAACTATTATCTCTGTTAAACTATTCATTCCAGATAAAGAATCGGCGCTTAAAGTTGTTGTTGAAGATGACATTCCTAATGTTTGTATAGAACTGCCGGAAAAGGCATTTGCTCCGATTGTTTGAATAGTTGACGGAAGAATAACTTCAAGCATTATTGAGTTTTCAAAAGCTCTTTCTCCAATTATTGTCAATGTTGTTGCAAACTCTATTTCTTCTTTTGCGGATGGAACATAAATTAATGTTTGACCATCTGCATCATACAAAGCACCATCTTCTGAAGAGAAATTTTCATTTCCATCATTAACTGTTATTTCGCTCAATCCTCTTAATCCAGCTAATCCATCTAAATCAACATCAGTCAATGTGTCTGGGATTAAAATTGTTTCTGTTGCGTCTGGTAAACTTGAGAAATCAAAGTTTGTTACATTTTCTCCATTAATTATTCCTGGAATAACTATCAAGGTAGACGAATCATCTCCAGTATAAATAAATCCTTTTTCGCTAGAAGCATAAGCCGTTAAACTAAATGTTGCTGTAAATGTTGTTATTCTATTTACTGTAATACTATATGTAATTGCTGTTCCATTATTTGTAATTGCAATAACTGTTCCATTTACTGTCACACTTTCAACTTTATATTCATCTTCTGGTGTTAACGTAAATGTTATTTCTGTTCCATATTCAGCTTCGGCAACTGTAGTTGGGGAAATACTCCCGCCATAACCCGGCTGCGTCACTGTGACTGAATATTTACGTACTGTTGGGGTGTAGTGTGCCGTAAAGGTTGTTTCACCTGTTATTGCATAACTTGAAATATCAGATATCTCTGTTACCCCAACATACCAACTTGAGAATGCATATGCGTATTGAGCATTTTGCGCTCTTGTTGGATTTGTCGTAGGACCTATTGCAAAACTACCATATGCAACACTTTCCGTTCTTAATGTTGTTCCGTCATGGTCTTTGAAAGTTACTGAATACATATCAACATCATATTGTGCCGTCAAAGTTTCATTGCTCTGAATGTTAGTGTAACTTCCTGCCCAACCACTGAAAGTATATCCTGTCTTTTCAGGATCAGCCGGAGGAGTTGCATCCTGACCGTATTCAACTGTTCTTGTTACTATCTCGTTTCCACTACCATCTTCAAACCTTACTAAGAAAGTTCTGACAACAAAGGTTGCTGCTATTGTATGCGTTGCCTGAACGTTGTTAAAGGTGTAAATCTGAGAATCGCCTTGATCTGCTATTACTGCTACACTTGAGCCGTCAACAGTGATTGTTGCGATTTTGTAGCCGATGTTTGGCGCGATTGTGAAAGTTTGGCTGTCACCGTAATTTTTTACAGATGTTGTTGGCGTTATTGTTCCGTTAGCCGATTGTGTAACTGTTATTCCGAAGGTACGAATGGCAAAAGTTGCCGTTATGCTGTGTGTTGCTTGAATATTGGTGAATGTATATGTCTGAGCTGCGCCTGAAGCTGCTGTCACTGGAACACTTGCTCCGTCAACAGTTATCGTTGCGATTTCGTAGCCTGTGCTTGGAGTTATTGTATATGTAACATCTGAGCCGGCAGCAAAACTTTCATCAGATAGTTGAGTAGTAATTTGACCATGCTCTGACTGAGTAACAGTTATCGTGTAGCTAACCTTTCCGGCGAATGCCAATACAATACCAATTACTGCGCCAACTATCAAAATTGGAACAGTGACTAATAAAGCTGTAAACCATTTTTTTCTACGCAACTTTTCTGGTTTAAGAACACTCTCTTTTTTATGTATAATTTTGTTTTTATTCATAACTCCCCACCTTTATCCTATTGTTATAACTTATTATACACAATTTTTTACATAAATCAATATTTATTCTAAAATTATTATTCAGCGATCCAGGCTAAACCTATTGAAGGGCCCACGTGAGCGCCGACAACAGGTGAAACAATTCCGGTTTCAATCTGAATATGACTAAAAAAGGTTTTAACCTTCTCTTTAAAAGCGTCAAAGTAGTCAGGGAAACTTGCTCTAATAACGAATAATCTTTTAACGCCTTGTGGGACTTGCTTCATTATATCGCTCATCGCTTTGTTCATGCCTATAACTTTTTTATCACTAAGAACGCCTTGTTTAAATGTCAATATAGGTCTTATATTCAGAAAAGATGCAACAACGGCCTTTAAATTTCCGATTCTGCCATTCTTTTTTAAATTTTCAAAACTTTCCGGAATAAATGTGATTGCACTGTTCGCTTGAAGTTTAGTCAAATATGAAATGATTTGTTTAATATTTTTACCCTTCTTAATCATGTCAACAGCTTCATAAATATATCCAATAGAGGTTTGACCTATTGACTGCGTGTCCAAAACGTGAACCTTTTCCGGATTGGAACAACTATTTCTTGCTAAACATGCACAGCTATATGTTCCGCTAAGCGTTTCAGATAACGTCAGAACAAGGGCCTCGTTTCCGTCTTCTATTATTTTGTTAAAAATTTCAATATAACTTTCAAGCGAAGGCTGACTCGTTTTAGGAATCTCTTTTGTCTCCTCCATTTTTGCATAAATTTTAACGTATAATTTCTCTGATTCGATAATTTCTTCGTCCTCAAAGAGAATTTTTAGTGGGTTTACCAAAATATCATTCTTTAAATTGTATTCCTCCGATG
>CAYJAO010000051.1:0-5106 GCA_964368355.1 uncultured Lachnospiraceae bacterium
CTATTTGGCAAGACGCATATAATTAGTTAATTTCAAACTTTTTTTCATAAATATTTATGTTCGTAAGAACCTTTTCGAGATAATTTTTCGTTTCTTTATACGGTATTTCTTTCAATACTTTCCCATCTTTAGAATATTTTTCACTCTTCAGCCAATTCTTTACTGTTCCTTCACCTGCGTTATAGGCACAAATTGCTATTTTAAGATTTTTAAATTTAGTTAAAAGATACGAAAAATAATACGTCCCTATTCGTATATTTGTATTGATTTCTAACAATTCTCCCTCTTTAGTTTCAGGATTGTACATAACTTTCTCAAATGATATTTCATCGCCGACCGAAGCTAATGTTATTTTACTATTCCCTTGGGTCATTTGCTTTGCCGCCCAAGCCGCAGTTGATGGCAAAATCTGCATTAATCCAACTGCCCCCTTATTTGAAACGGCATTACTTTTAAATTTACTTTCGGCATTTATAATGCTTGCTATAATTTCCGGTTTGACTCCAAATTCTTGAGATGCAGATAATATCTCTTTTTCATATCTCAGTGGGTATTTTATTTTGTCGTAAGAAAAAATTAGTCCTAAGGCTAAAACAACACATATAGTCAAAGAAAATATTGCTAGCATAGCGCTCTTTCCCACAAAAATATTTTATGGAATGATGGGCGTTTTTATTTATATATATATTTAAATTGTTTGACATAAAACTTTTAGTTGTCTATAATCAAATAGCAATTAAAAGGATTGATTTCATGGAAAAGAAAAAAGCAATAGCAAAAATATGTCTTATTTCTATCTTAACTGCACTGTTGATTGTTTTTTCAATCATAAGTTTTATGCCAGCAAATTCAAGCAAAGGTTATGCGGGTTTTACAGGCGCAATCACTAAAGGTTTAGATTTAGATGGTGGCATCTATGCAAATTATGCTGCTGAAAGAGCAGAAGGAATAGCTGATGAAGAGTTTAATGAAAGATTAAATTTAACCTATCAAAGAGTTCAAGGTTTAATAAGTGAAAAAGGCTATGAAGATGCAAGAGTCTATTTAACATCAGACAACAAAATAAGGATTGAAAGCCCAAATGTTGATGATGCAAACGAAATTCTAACCTTAATTGGCTCTGGCGAATTAAAGATAAGAGCAACAGCCGACTCAACAGCAGAAGTTAAACTTTCTGGAAAAGATGTGACTGCTGCTTTCGCTATGCAAGACCCTACAACATACTATTGGGGAACTTATGTGGCTTTTAATGCAGAAGGTGCAGCAAAACTGTCAGAGTTAACGGAAAGTGCTGGTTCTTCGAAAGTCAATCTTTATTTTTATCGTGGCGATTCAACAAACTATTTCTTTACCTTGCCAGTTTCAAGCCAAATCTCTGTACAAGATGATGGAACGGGTTTCTTGTTCATTTCTTCATCAAACGGAACAATGACACAAGATAGCGCGGTTGCATTGGCAATTCAAATATCAACAGGCTCTTACAAAACAATTTTAACCGTTGATGGAAATGCAGTTCAATCTATAACAGCAAGTTCTGGAGAAGAAAGTTTGCTGGGATTGACAATAGCCTCAGGCGTTGCCGCTCTCTTAATTTTATTGGTGCTTGCGTTAATATATCGTGAATTAGGTTTGATCTGCGGAGTTTCAATATTGTTATTTATTGGTAGTGCATTATTCTTTATGCAAGCAGTTCCAATCATAACCCTTTCGTTGGCAAGTTTGGGCGGCGCTTTTGTAGGGCTTATGTTGGTTGTCGCCTGCCATGTAATTATGTTAGAAAAAATAAAAGCAGAATATGCTGTTGGCAAAAAATTAAAAACAGCTATTAAGGCAGGATATAAAAAATCAATAGCTGTAATTTGTGAAATTTGCGGAGCTACTGCAATTATAACTTTTGCTTGCTTCTTTATCTGCACAGGCGCTTTAAAGAGCTTCTGTATGGTGCTTATGATTTGCTCTCTACTCTCTTTGTTGATAACTTTATTCTTCACATATCATATGACAAAATCTTACGCAGAATTTAATTCAAACAATGCTAAGAGAGTTAATTTTACAAGGGAGGACGAAGTAAATGAAATTGAATAAGTTATCAACATTGGTAAAAAACTCAAAAGCAAATTTTGTATCACATACAAAATATTATTTGGCAGCAATTGCGGCAGTTCTTCTGTCTGCAGTTATAATAGTTTCAGTGCTAGGATTTAAACTTGGTTTTGACTTTGCTGGCGGAACAGTTGTTGAAATAGTATACGGTGTGGACTATGATGATAATGGTGATCCTTATGAAAATGGTGCACCTTATACTGAAGTGATAGCAAAAGAAAAGGCAGAAGAGGTTATAAAAGAAATCGGTGGGTTAGAAATTGCTTCATATCAAACAGCCTCTGGAAATTTCGGGAATAAAATCGTGTTTAAACTTCTCAGCGATGAAAAATTAACAGACGAAGAATTAAACTCTTTCAAAATAGCTTTATATGAAGATTTTAACGAATATTCTTCTGACGGTTTGCTCCAATCAAAATACATTTCCGTATACAGTGTAGATGGAACGGAAAGCAATGTAGCGGTTTATGCTTCAATCGCTCTCGCTGTCGCAATTGTATTATTCGCTCTCGGCGCATGGTTGAGATATGGCTTAAGCGCAGCACTTTCTTTAATGATAATAAGTTTAGTAAACATTTTCTTAGTGTTTGCTGTAGCGATTTTGGGAAGAATTACAGTAAATGTCCCATTTGTCGCATCAGTATTCACAGTCTTTATTTTGACATTGATCAGCTCGGTTATATTCTTTGATAGATTGCGAGAAAACTTTAAAAACAAAAACTACAAAGATTTCACAAGAAAAGACTATGCAAATCTTGCAATAAAGGAAAGTTTCTCAGCATTAGCAATTATCTTTGCAATATCTCTTATTTGTATTATATTGCTCACGGGGCTTGGCTCTGCTTCAATAAGAGCATTTGGGGCTCCAGTATTGGGCGGAATAATCTTTACTGCTCTATCAGCATTTTATCTCTCGCCTTATTTGTGGACATTAATCAACTTTAAAAAGAAGAAATAAATATAAAAGCACTGCAATCGCAGTGTTTTTTATAATCTATATTATCAAAACTTTTATCTATACACTAAACTATTCCATGGCTGAATTGAAATAAATACAAAAATAACAGCCTTTTGGCTGCTATTTTACGCATGAGTTATTGACTCTATTTTGTTTCCCAAATTCTGCTAAAGTATTAACTAGATGACTATGTTTGCTTTTTTCGTCTTCCCCAAATTTTTCGTTTGCTTCTATATAAATTTTCATAGCTTTTGCAATTACTTCTTTGCAAGTATGATTGTTGTTATTTTCAGCATAAGCTATTGCATCTCTTCTTTTATCATCCACCAAGAACGGATTTGTTTCTCTTGATAACAATACTCTTACAGCTTCTCTATTCCCGCGTTTAGCGCATATCATCAAGGTGGAGATTCCTGCCTTATCTTGATTGTCCATCATGTCTTTTGAATAGCCGCTTTTCTTTAAAAGAATGTCCATCATGGCACCATTGTCGTTATTGGCTGCGTGCATTAATGCATTTCTTCCTGCGTAATCCTTCACGAATATATCTGCACTATTTTTCATCAGCATAAGCATACTTTCTTGTCTATATCTATTTTGGCAAGCAATCATCAATGGAGTGGCGCCTTCTCTATTCTTTGCGTTGACATCCGCTATATTCTCAGGATTATAGTGACACAATAATTCAATAATTTGGTAATTGTCCTGTTTTACCGCTTCAAAAATAGGAGTTTCTTTGTATGCTCCAATTCGATTTGCGTTTGCTCCTGCACTGAGTAAAATTTTAACAATCTTTGTGTTGTTTAATTTAACTGCTAAATGTAGGGCGGAAACACCATTGTTGTTTAGTAGATTTAAATTGGGTACTGGCGAGCCTTCAATTGCTATTCCCTTTTCATCTTTATCAAAATTTGCTAAATATTTTACAACTTCTTCTTTGCCAGAATATACAGCAAGAATTAAAGCACTATTACCATTCTTGTCTGTGAAATTAATATTTGCTCCGTTCTCTCCATGGGTTAGGGCAAGTTTTACTCTTCTTTTATCTCCAAGAAATGCCTGTTTGATTAAATCAATATTTTTTGAAGCTTGACTTTTAAGCTCATCTTGTTCTACCCAATCATTTTCGGTGTTCTTATAAGTAAGTGTTGGCTTTTTAATGTTTCCAAACTCTGTTTTTAGATAGCCACCTAATAAAGTGGATTTTTTTGTGTTGTATTTTTTTGCCATTTTTCCCTCGTATATTTTTAGTATACCCATATAATTTTAAAAGTCAATATAGAATATTTAATTTTTATTGACAAAAAATATATGCATGAAAAAATTTAAAGATATAACCCTATATATAAGTAGTTTTATACCCCTATATTTTTTAGTAATTGTAAAAGAATTAATTGAAATAGCAAACGGCAACTTGTCTTTTAATGTAATAAATACTGTTATGCTATCACTTAATCTATTGCTGATAATTTTAAGCGTTGTGGGTGTAATTTTATCTCTAAAACAAGATAAATCCATTCCTAAACATATTGGGATTTTCAACTTATGAAATCTCATATAAAAAGGGTGAAAAAGAAGTAGAGATAAAACGAATTTTTTCATTTAAAAAGATTAACAAAGGGCCCGTTCAATTCAATAATTTATTTGTAAAATAAGTTTATCGTCGATGTTTTTTAACATGTTTTAAACAAAATATTGACAAAAATCATATAAAAAGTTGTTGACAAGCGACGAATGTTTTGCTATATTGTTAGAGCAATGAAATTTACATTGCGAGTTGGTTGTGTGTTTTACTGACAAGCAATTTGCGGGAGTGGCTCAGTGGTAGAGCGTTGCCTTGCCTGCTGGAAAATGTAATGAAAGCAAAAAAGATTTGCCCGTCAATATTGCATTTGCCCTGACAAGTAAAACATACTCTAAAAACTGGCATAGTGTGGCAAAAAGAAATCATGCGGGAGTGGCTCAGTGGTAGAGCGTTGCCTTGCCTGCGGGAAAATGTAATGAAAGCAAAAAAGATTTGCCCGTCAATATTGCATTTGCCCTGA
>CAYJAO010000052.1:0-4971 GCA_964368355.1 uncultured Lachnospiraceae bacterium
GATAGAAACAATCTGTTTTTAATATAAACACAACTACATCCTTTTTCTATAACTTATACAATATTTTGTTAAATTATTAAGATAAATTCGTTATTATTTATAAAAAAATCGATCAATTTTGATTATGAAAAACAGAAAATTATTTAACCGCACTCTTACGAAGATATTCGCTTATAAAAGGCTCTAAATCTCCATCCATGACGCCATAAACGTCACTTGTTTCATAATTCGTCCTATGGTCTTTTACCATGGAATATGGGTGAAACACGTATGAACGAATCTGGCTTCCCCACTCTATCTTTTTGAGTTCGCCACGAATATCGTTTAGTTTTGCAAGTTCTTCTTCCTCTTGTCTTTCAACCAATTTTGACAAAAGCATCTTCATGCAGGTTTCGCGATTTTGTATCTGGCTTCGTTCAGTTTGGCACGCTACGATAATTCCACTCGGGATATGTGTTATGCGAATTGCACTTTCAGTTTTATTGACATGCTGCCCACCCGCACCACTGCTATGATAAGTGTCAACTTTCAAATCTTCTGGGCGAATTATTATGCCTGGGGCTTCACTAATTTCTGGCACAACTTCTACACTTGCAAAACTTGTATGCCTGCGAGCGTTAGAATCAAAGGGTGAAATTCTAACTAACCTATGGACGCCTTTTTCACATTTTAAGTAGCCGTAAACATTTTCGCCTTCTACTAAGAAAGTAATCGATTTTATTCCCGCTTCTTCACCGTCTAAAGCATTAAGTATGGAAGTTTTATATCCCTCTTTCTCTGCATACATCGCGTACATTCTATATAGCATGCTAGCCCAGTCTTGAGCCTCTGTTCCGCCCGCTCCAGCATGAATGGTTAATATGGCATTGTTCCCATCATACTTTCCGGTTAAAAGGGTGTCAAGGCGAGTCCTGTCTATCTCGTCGCTTAAAACCTTTAATTCAATAGTGAGTTCAGCAAAAAACTCAGCCACCTCATTGTCGGAACTCATTTCTGTCAATTCTACAAGTGCAGATAAGTCTTTTAATTTATTTTCAAAATATTTAATTTTTTCAAGTTTATTTTCACAAACTTTAAGTTCTTTGCCAACCTTTAAAACTTTTTCATTATCTGACCAAAAGTTTTCACTTTCTTGTTCTCTGCGCAACTCATTTGCTCTATTGTGTATCTTTATAGGGTCAAAGACACTCCTTTATAAATTCAAAGGAAGTCTGTAAATTCTTTATTTTTTCTTTTTCATTTTCTACTATCATACTTCACATTATACTTTTAAATAATTTCTTGTCAACTTTTATAGGCTAATCAAATACAATTCATGAAGAGCGCGTGTTGCAGAAATATACAACACATTTCTTTCTTCTAATGACCTATATTTTTGGACATTAGGAATTATAACGGCATCAAATTCAATTCCTTTGGCTTTTGCACTAGAAATAACAATCTTATTGCCTTCATTTGAAAAATCTTTCAATAATTTTTGTAGTTTTTGACCTTCCTCATTATCTCTGCAAACAACGGCTATTTTTCCCTTTTTAACATTTGCAATTTCGTTTATTTTATCTATCATTTTTTGTTCATTTGCGCAAACAATCTCTTGTACTTCTTTGCCATGTCTTTGTACTACATCATAGTTAAGATTTTTTATTTTTTGGCAGTATTTGGAAATTTCATAAGTTGAGCGATAACTTTTAGTTAATTTGACTAAGTCGCAGTTATCAATAATTTTGCAAATTTTATTTAATGATTTTTCATTATAGACATTTAAAACATTTTGATTAATATCACCTAAAATCAATTTGTTGCAATCAAATAATTTATTCAAAATTTCATAATGTAGTGGCGAATAATCTTGCATTTCGTCAACTATTAAATACTTTATACTATTTCTTGCCGAAAGTCCCAAAATGTAGTCTTTGATATACAAAACGGCAGGGATATCCTCAAAGGCAAGTTGATTTTCATCCGCATTAAATTTCTGGTTGTTTTCTTTTAAAAATTCTCCATATATTTCTAGTAAATTTTGGTTAGTCAACATAGTATAAACAATGCCCAAAACTCTAGAATAGAGTTCATTGGGGAGTTCTAATTTTTCTAATATGTAGTCAGTTAACCATTCTAATTTTACAGAGATTTTCTTTGATTTATATTTTTCCTTATATAGTTCTTCTATCTCTTGTTGTGATACTGTTTTCTCTCCAACTTTTACATCTTTAGCAACGAAATTTGTATTTGCAAACTTTCCTAAAAATTTATCTAAATCTTCTTTAAATTTAAATGAAAACTTGTAATTTATATCTTCACCATGTAAAACTTTTCCCACCGTGTCTTCTCGTGATAAAAATTTCACTTTAGGCAATTCACAAGCCGCCAAAGTTTCAAAGGTGGATTGTACGACATTGTTTTCGCCTAATTCAGGTAAAACATTTGAAATATAATCAGAAAAAAGAGCATTTGGAGACAAAATCATTATCTCTCCAGCCGATAATCTCCCAATCTGTTTATACATAAGAAAAGCCGCTCTGTGAAGGGCTATCGATGTCTTTCCGCTACCCGCTTCTCCTTGTATTAGTAAATTTCTAACGATAGATCTTCGTATTATCTCGTTTTGTTCTTTTTGAATAGTAGAAACGATATTTTTCATCTTTTCGCTAGCAGCACCACTTAACGTTTCTTTGAGAATGTCATCCCCTATTGTAAGTTGGCTATCAAAAGCATATGTCAACTCGTTACGATTAACTTTATACTGTCTTTTTTTTGTTATTTCACCACAAATTGAACCTGTTGGTGCATTGTAACATGCCTCGCCCAATTCGTAATCATAGTATAACGAAGAAACAGGTGCGCGCCAGTCGCATATACATAATTGATTGCAATTGTTGAGCAAATTTGAAATACCTATGTAATAGGATTGATTATTAAAATCCACTCTGCCAAAATATGCAGACTTTTCAAGCAAATTTACTTTTTTTAGCGCTTGTTTTTTTTCCCAAAGTTGAATATCTTGATTTTCAATGGTTAATTTTTCACGCGAAAATTCTTCGGAGTCCATATCATAATAGGCATCTACAGAATACTCCAATTGCTGTTTTAGCGCATCTTTTCGTAAATTAATTATTTCTTCTAACTCTCGCTTTTGCGATTGTATTTCAGTGTAAACCTTATTCAAATAATCTTTTTCAAGATCTAATTCTTTTTCACTAATCATGGAAATATAATATCACAGTACTGGAAAAATCACAAATTATTTTATCGCAACATAACCTATATTGATAGAGAAAATTTTTGGAGGTTAAAAATGTCTTTTTATATCAATAATCCTAACACTTGCCGACCAGGAGGAATTTGTGGGAATCCTTTGAACGGCTTATGTGAAAAGGCGCTTATCGAGGTGACAAAAGTATTCGACGCATGCAGGCAACAAATCGCAGAAAGTGGACTAAATGTAGCATTGTCTGACTTCACGCCTGCTGGGCCAACATTGCCCCTTACATTCATTTCCGCAATAACTACGGCAGACAATCCGGCAACAATTAGCGATGTGATAATCGACAGAATTGAGCAACGTCCAAATTTCGCTAATATTTCGGCAACCGTCACTATTCCTATCATGGTGTCTTATCGTGATGCTAATGGTGTTTTAGGAACGGCAACCGGAACAATTGTTGTGCCAGAAAATGTAATCATGTTTGTTCCACAACCATCAATAACGGCTATTAATGTAACAGTATTTGCTACATTTACTTCAACAATAGGTTCAATCAATGCAGAGGGAACAACAGCCACTATTACTGGTTGCTTACAAATCATCTTAAAAGTAACTGCTCAAGTGGACATCCTTGTACCATCATACGGCTATCCAGTAATCCCACCATGTCAAGCAGCAGAAAATCAAATCTGCCCACTAAGTGGAGATTTACCACTTTTCCCAACAGCAGTGCAATAAACCAATTTAGTAAACTCATTTCAAGCAAACCAGCATAACAAATCTTTGCGCAACCCTTTAAAAAAGAGCCGTTTGGCTCTTTTTATTAATTCATTAATCTAACATTAAATATTTTAAAAACAGAACTTGTTGAATTGATAATCAATTTATATACATGTCGCACTGTAATAAAATATAAATAAAACTTGTTGTTTATTGAAAATAAAATATAAAATTAGAAATACCTAATTGCTTATTTCACCATTTAAAATCTTTGAGATACTCTTCCTTAAAATCTAATAAGCGGTCATTCCAAATTGCTTCTTTGACTTGCTCGGTCAATTTTGTCAAAAATCTTAGGTTATGAATTGACAATAATTCAGCCGCCAACATTTCATCAGTATTGACTAAGTGTCTAATGTATGCCTTTGTAAAATGTTTACAAGCATAGCAATCACAATCATCTTCAATAGGAGTAAAATCTTCCTTATATTCTGCATTTCGGATAATCATTTTGCCATGTTTTGTCAGCGCAGTTCCGTTTCTCGCAATGCGCGTTGGCAATACACAATCCATCATGTCTATCCCCCGTGCAATTCCTTCAATAAGGCAATCTGGGCTGCCAACACCCATCAAATATCTTGGCATATTTTCAGGATATTTCTCTTGCAAAAAGTCCAAAATTTCATACATTGTTTCCTTTGGCTCGCCTACTGATAACCCGCCAACAGCAATTCCACAGCGAGCATAAGGTACAACTTCGTTCAAACTCTTTTGTCTCAAATCTTTAAACATATTGCCTTGGATTATTGGAAAAAGCATTTGTTTCTCATCCTTTTGTGCATCATAACAACGCTTTATCCATTTTGTAGTGCGCTCACAAGCCTTTTTTGACTGTTCGTATGTCGCACCTGCTGGAGTGCACTCATCAAATGCCATTATGATATCTGCGCCTAAATCGTTTTGAATTTGCATACATTTTTCCGGTGTAATAAAAAATTTTTCTCCGCTTAAATGCGAATGAAACTCTACACCTTCATCTGTAATCT
>CAYJAO010000053.1:0-4632 GCA_964368355.1 uncultured Lachnospiraceae bacterium
AGTTTTTTATTGTAAAAGGAAATATTATGAAAAGAATTCTTCCAATCGCTTTAGTTTTATGTTTATTTGTAGTTGGCTTTGTTTTTGCTGGCTGTGGAACTGCTAATGATATTATCTTAAGTGGAGGGCCTGCTTACGAAGACGAGATAGCGGGAAATGGTGGCATGGCTGTCACAAAAGGCGACTATGTATATTTTGCGAATGGGTATGTTTCAACAAG
This sequence comes from uncultured Lachnospiraceae bacterium, assembly GCA_964368355.1. Lineage (GTDB taxonomy): Bacteria > Bacillota > Clostridia > Christensenellales > UBA1242 > UMGS687. The sequence goes on from CAYJAO010000053.1 coordinate 221, forward strand.
CGATATGGGTGGAGTATACGGCAATATAAAAGGACAAGTCACAGAAACGGGATTGTATAGGGCAAGAATGACTACAGAAGTTGTTAATGAAGTTGAACAGCCGGTTTTGACAGATGTAGAATTGATGGTATCAAAAACGGTTGGTTTTAACAATTCTGGCTTATATATTTTTAAAGACAAAATTTATTTTGCATCCCCTACAACAGAATCGGATTCAACAGGCGTCAGATATGATTTGATTACATTTTTCTCATGCAACCTTGACGGCTCTAATTTGAAAAGTTTCTATCAAACAACAGAATTTGAAAATGGCAAATTTTCAATGACTATGATCGACGGGAATGTTTATCTGCTAGTTTACACAGGCTCTCAAATTGTTAGAATTGAAGTGAACGGCAATGCTACAACTTTAGCAAGTGGCGTGACAAGCGCAATTTTGCCAACGAGAGTTAATATTTCAAACAATGAAGAAAATCCTAACAACACTGAGTGTTTTGTGTATTATACTGTGGACAAAGAAACGACAGGTAGCGTAAATTTAGGGAATATTCTTTATAAAGCGGAAATAAAGATAGGTGTAAAAACAGAACTTTATAACGAAGATTATATTTCGTTCACACTTCAAGGTGTAGACGCTGGAAGGTTATTTTATTCAAGGAACGAATTGATTGGGATGACATCGGTTTACGCTTATTATTCAAACACATTAGACAAAAACACGTTTTTGCTTGGTGAATTTAAACATTATAGTTACAACACGGCAACTACAACAACTTTCTTGGCGCTTGGCGAATACAATTCACAAAATTTAGGAGTGGCAATTCTTTCAGGTGGCAAAATTTTTGTTAGGAATATAGACGCACAAGATGGCGGGAAAACATTAGTAAATTCTTCTAATATTCCTGTAACTTCTGTTACAAAATTATTATTTTCAAAAGATGGCTATTTATATTATCTCGCTTCAAGCAAGTTATGTAGAACCAGCTTAACAGCAGAAACTCTAACAATGGATGAATTTAAATTTACTTTAACATTAAAGACGGATTTATATGACATTGATTATGATTATTTTTACTTCTTTGCAGAAGACCAAGGGAAAGACTGTGCAATTTCATTATACAGGATTAAACTAAATGGACTTACAAATAATACACCTGAAAAGATGGCCTAAAGGAAGGATTATGGCAAAAGAATACAATTTTACAGAGATTGAAAATAAATGGAAAAATATTTGGGAAAAGAATAAAACATTTAAGACAGACATTTGGGATTTCTCAAAACCTAAATATTATGTTCTAGATATGTTTCCATACCCATCGGGTCAAGGGCTTCACGTTGGGCACCCAGAAGGATATACTGCGACAGACATTGTTGCAAGATATAGGAAAATGAAAGGATTTAATGTTCTTCACCCAATGGGATTCGACTCGTTTGGTTTGCCCGCAGAACAATATGCAGTGGCAACTGGAAATCATCCCGATGAATTTACAAACAGAAATATAAAGATATTTGAAAGCCAACTAAAAATGCTTGGTTTCGCCTATGATTGGGATAGAGAAATCTCAACTTGTGATCCAGCATACTATAAATGGACGCAGTGGATATTTAAAAAACTCTACGAAGATAATTTAGCAAGGTGTGCAGATTTACCAGTTAACTGGTGTGAAGAACTTGGCACAGTTTTAGCAAACGATGAAGTTGTTGATGGAAAAAGCGAAAGGGGTGGCTTTCCAGTTGTTCGCAAGAATATGAAACAGTGGATAATCGATACTCCCGCTTATGCCGAAAAATTGCTTAACGGCCTAGAAAATTTGAATTGGCCATACTCTACCAAAGAAATTCAAAAGAATTGGATTGGCAAAAGTCAAGGCGTAGAAGTTAAGTTTAATATCAGGGGCGGCGGAGAATTCAAAATTTTCACTACTTGTATTGAAACTATCTATGGAATAACTTTTATGGTTTTAGCACCAGAAAGCAAAATCGTTGAAGATTTAAAACCAAGAATTAAAAATTTGGCAAAAGTAGAAAAATACATTGCTGAGACAATTAAGAAAAGCGATCTTGAAAGAGGCGAATTGAATAAGGGCAAAAGTGGTTGTAAACTTGAAGGAATTGTTGCTATTAATCCTGCAAACAACAAAGAAGTCCCAGTTTATATAGCAGACTTCGTTATTAGCCAGTATGGCACTGGTGCGGTTATGGCTGTTCCTACACACGATCAAAGAGACTATGAATTTGCAATTAAACACAACATTCCTATGGTAGAAGTAATTTCTGGTGGTGATATCTCAAAATGTGCTTTTGAAAAGCAAGATTATCTAGGTAAGGGCTGTAAATTAATCAATTCTAACGAGTTTGACGGGCTTACGGTAGAAGAAGCAAAAAAAGCCATTACAGATAAACTTGTAAAAAATGGAGTGGCTGAAATTAAAACGAATTATAGGCTTCGTGAATGGATTTTCGCTCGTCAAAGATATTGGGGGGAGCCAATTCCTATTGTTCATTTTGAAGATGGCTCAATGGAAGTGCTTGATGACAACGAATTGCCATTAGTCCTTCCAAAACTCACTGATTATAAAGCAAAGAATGGGCGCGCTCCACTCGAGAACGCAAGCGATTGGGTTAATATTAATTATAAAGGCAGGACAGCAAAAAGAGAGACTCTTACAATGCCGGGATCGGCAGCATCCAGTTGGTATTTTTTAAGATATCTTGATCCTAAAAATGATAAAGAGTTGGCAGATAAAAAGCTTATACAGCACTGGCTCCCAGTTGATTTATATGTCGGTGGTCCAGAGCATGCTGTTGGACATTTGCTCTATTCAAGATTTTTCAATAATTACCTTTATGATAAGGGAATTGTTTCTGTAAGAGAGCCATTTAAAAAACTTGTTCACCAAGGCATGATTCTTGGCGAAAACAACGAAAAGATGAGTAAAAGCCGCGGAAATGTTATCAATCCTAATGATGTTGTTGCTAAATATGGTGCAGATACATTAAGATTGTATGAAATGTTTATGGGCGCTCTACAAGATTCAAAACCTTGGAACACAAAAAATATTGAAGGGAGCAAACGCTTCTTAGACAGAGTTTGGAGACTTTATACGAGCGAAAACAAAATTGCGAATAGGGACAATTCGAACTTAGATAAAATCTATAACGAAACAGTTAAAAAAGTCAGTGAAGATTATGAAAGTTTAGATTTTAATACTGCGATAAGCCAAATGATGATATTCATTAATACAGCCTATAAAGAAGATGTCTTCCCACAAAAATATGCCGAGGGCTTTTTAAAACTTTTAAATCCAATCGCCCCATTCATTACTGAAGAGTTATGGCAACAAGTATTCAATAGAGAAAATATGATCGCGAACGAAAATTGGCCAACCTATGATGAAAAAGAATTACACAACGCGGTTATAAATCTACCAGTACAAATAAATGGAAAGATGAGAGGAACTATTAGAGTATTAACAAATGCAACTCAAGAAGAAATTCTTACTCAAGTCAAAGAAAATGAAAATTTTTCAAAATACTTAATTGAAGGAATAAAAAAGGTTATTTATGTTCCACAAAGAATCATGAATGTTATTGTTTAGTGGGTACAAACAAAAAAGAACGAAATTAATCGTTCTTTTTTTATAAATCTTGTCCTTGGTCTGTGTCTTTTGGTTTGCAAATAGTAACTATTTCTTCACATTCTTGTATCACCTTGCCATCCTTGTCAGAAATCGTCACCTTACGCAAATGCGGCATATATTCTTCTTCTTTTTCCTTTTTAATTTGTTCGGTAAATTCTCTTTCTGTTTGTTCTCGTTTGTTTTTATAAAAATGCTCTTTGATACCATCTGTATCAATCTCTGGGTTTTCTGTTTTTAACATATTAAAGTATGTTTCCAAAAACCAATCTTCAATAAAAGAACTCATAACATCCTCCTAAACATTAAATCTAAACAACATTATATCGCCGTCTTGAACGATATAATCTTTTCCTTCAATTCTGACCTTTCCTTTCTCTCTCGCGGCAACATACGAACCGCTTTCAATTAAATCCCCATACTTCACAACTTCTGCCTTTATAAAGCCTTTTTCGAAGTCTGTATGTATTTTACCTGCTGCTTGAGGCGCTTTAGAACCCTTTTTAATTGTCCATGCCCTAACTTCTTTTTCGCCAGCAGTTAAAAAGCTCATAAGCCCAAGCAATGAATAACTTGCCGTAACCAATTTTTCAAGTCCGCTTTCTTTTATACCCAATTCTTCTTTGAATAATATTCTGTCTTCTTCGGGCAACCCCGCCAATTCTTCTTCAATTTTCGCAGACAAAACAATTGCTTCTGCCCCTTCTTTTTGTGCAATATTTTTTACTATTTTTACATATCGATTATCTTCTTTACCGATACCTTCTTCTGAAA
>CAYJAO010000054.1:0-4585 GCA_964368355.1 uncultured Lachnospiraceae bacterium
AATATATTTATCATAGGGCTAGGGAATAGGGAAATCATAAATGATTCGTTGGGTGTAAAAACGGCAGATAAGTTAGTCGTCTCGCGTGGCTTGAATTTACATCCCCAAGTGAGTGTCTTTTGCCCAAATGTGTTTTCAAATACAGGGATTGAAACTACGGATATTGTAAAAGCTGTATGCGATACTATTAAGCCAGATTTAGTGATGATAATAGATGCATTTGCCACCGTCTCGCTATCTCGGCTGTGCTGTTCTTTTCAAATTTCTGATGAGGGGGTGATTGCCGGCAGTGGCAGAGAATCAAACAATAAAAAATTGGATAGAAAATTTTTAAATGTGGAAAACATTATCTCAATAGGTGTTCCCATGCTGATATACGCAGATGTTTTGCTAAAAGAGAAAAAATATAGAAATAAAAGAAGTCAAGAATGCCCCGAACAGGGTTTAGAAAATGCTGGGCTTGATACCTTTGCCAAGCAGTCACTTATACTTTCCCCATGCGACATAAGAAGCACGATTAATTTATTGTCTGATATCATTGCTCAAGCGCTAAATCTGTCAATATTTTGGGAATTAAAGCCGGATGATATAAAGACTCTCGTTAAATAATATTATGCCGTTAAGTGCCATTTATGGGGCTTAAATTCATATATAAATATGTGAAAAAAGTAGTTATAGGCGTAATTGATAGCGGAATTGGTGGCGCAAGCATTTTAAAGGCGATAAAAAATGTTTTACCAAACGAAAAATTTGTATATTTAGTGGATGCAATGAATGCACCTTACGGCGACAAGACAAAGAATGAGATATTGGAAATCACTAAGAAAAACGTAGAATTTCTAATCAAAAAGCATCATATAAAAATGCTAGTTATTGCTTGCAACACCGCATCTTCTGTGTGCGGAAATGTTTTAAGAGAATATGTTAAAATGCCGATTATATGTGTAGAGCCACCAATTAAACCAGCGTTGGAAAATAATTACAAAAAAATTCTTGTTTTAGCGACCCCGCGAACATTAAAGAGCAATTTAATTATAAAAAAATATTGCAAAACCAATAAACAAATTGAAAAATTGGCAATCGTCCAACTGGCTACTAAAATAGATGAAAGCATGGGGAATTTTGAGAGTTTAACTGATTTTTTGGACGAGAAATTGAGAGAATATAAAGACTGCGATGCTGTCGTTATAGGTTGTACGCATTATAATTTTATAAAAAAAGAAATAGGCTTGGCTATGCCCAACGCAAAAATTATTTCATGTGAAAAAGCGGTTGCCAACAGGACAAAGCAAGTATTTGAGCGTGAATTTAATAACGAGAGCGATATCAATAGATTGAATAAAGGCTTGAAAAAAGTAGGATTAAAAAAACTTAATCCTACTAAAATTGTTTTGACAAAGCAAAACAAAGAAATGTTAAAATTTTTAACAAATTATTTAAATTAATCTCGTCTTCTTCCGCATTTATATCCGCCTAAAAACCAAATTAAATTGTCATTGCAAGAGCATGGAGGGCGTGGTGGTGGGAAAGGCGGTGGGAAAGGCGGTGAAAAACAGCACTGATTTTCTGGCGTACAACATTGAGGGAATGGTCCGCAAGGGCCGCCATAGGGATGCTGACAATCACAGCGAGGATGAGGGTTGCAACAAGTAGGTGGAGGGCAAAAAAATCTTGGGCATGGCGTACATGAACTGATGGGTCTTAGCGAGCAGTATGGGCGGTTTATGTAGCCATAATCGAATTCTTGGAACATAGATATATCTCCTTTCATTTCATACTATGTAAGAAGTGGTTGAAAGGTTATAAAAAAACATCCAATGGATGTTATATTTTTATTTCGATTAATTTGTTATCTACTTGGTCGCAAGAAGTTAAATAATATGGGATCCCGTTTATGTTTGTAATCAGTTGGCTTCTACTTGTTTTTCCGTGTAAATGGCCATATATTACAGCAGATACTTCGTATTTTTCAAACAACTTCGTAAATTTACTTTGTTCGCGTTTTGAGTTGAATGGTGGAAAATGTATCAAGCAGACCGTTTTTGGCTTGCATTCAAGCTTTTCTGCTTGTTTTTTTGCGCTTTCTAACGATAACTCCAGTCTTAAGGCTTCGCGTTTGTAAATTTTTTCATCTTCTGCAGATTGTTGCCCTTTTTCTGGAACTTGCCAACCACGCGTGCCACAAAAAATTGTATTATTTAACAATAGGTGGTCATTTTGAAGAGCAAAGGAGTTTTCGTCCAATAAACTGCGCACTGCAGATATACTTTTCCACCAATAATCGTGATTGCCACGAATGATTATTTTTTTTCCAGGCAGGGCAGAGATAAAATCTATATCGGCTTTAGCATCCTCTAATTTCATAGCCCAACTTATATCGCCTGCTATTAAAACTATATCTTCATCAGACACTCTTTTTTTCCAATCAGTAATTATTGCATCAATATAGTTGTCCCAAACAGGTCCAAAAATGTCCATAGGTTTGGGATTGTTTATACTTAAATGCAAATCACTTATTGAGAAAATTTTCAAGGGTCTCCTTACATTGTTTTTAAAACATCGCCAACAGTTCTCATGTCACATTTTCCAGCATATTCTGTTCTAAAATATTTCATAACATTACCAATCGATTTGTCTTCAAGAGAAGAAATCACTGTTTTTATTTCTTCAACACTCATCATTTTTGGAAGATATCTTTCAATGATTGTTCTTTGTTGAATGACATTTGCGTGTTCTACTGAGTTGCCTACTTTTGCATAGTTATCAGCTTCTTCAGTAAGTTCTTTTATCGTTTTTTGAATGATTTGTACCATGTCTGCATCAACTAATTCTTGATTGGTTTCTCTTTTCTTAATTATTTCTAACATTGCCTTATTCATGAGAATGCTATAAATTGTTCTAGCCGTTGTATCTTTCTCTTTAAGAGCGGCAATATTTGCCTTTTTTATTTCATCTAAAATCATAAATTTTCTCCTTTTTTATTTTTAGATTTTTTATTGTTTTTTGAAAGTGAAAGTTCAAAATCTTTGAGCTGATTTTTTTCAAAGTTTCTGCTTTCTTCTTCTAAAGCCCATTTTTTTTCTTCCCATTCATGTTGCTTATTTCCTCTAAAATAGTCATAAATGACAATCAATATACCTTGTACAATGTATCCATAATAAGTAAATATTCTCCACAGCAACATTCCCCAAAAAAGTGTGCCATCAAGGAATAAAGTCCCAAATAAAACAGAGAATGAAAGTTCCGCCGCGCCAGTTCCGCCAGGCAATGGGAATATGCTTGATGCCAAGTCCACCATTACGCAGTAGATGAAAATTTGCCCAAAGACTTCAAAATTAAATCCATAGAAAGCCGCGTACACCACGAATGGTAAGGAATAGTACAAGACTAAATATAAGTATGATAGCAAAAGTACAGAGATAAATGTTCCTTTTTCTTTTGCAAAATTTTTCATTGTGGATTGGTAATCGTTTACAACTTTCATAACTTTGCCGTATTGTTTGTCATAATTCTTAATAATCTTCATTTTGTGAAGAAGTTTAATTGCGCCAGAAATTAATTTTGTTCCAACCGTTCTATTAATTGAAACTAAAGCGATTAAGAACACCAAGAAGGAATTGGCTGCAAATCCAATCCAGCTACTTGCTGTAACGACGGCCCCGGCTGTTCCTGTTGTAGAAGTTTCCGCAATACTAAAAATCATGACAACCAATGCGAAAGTGACATACGCTAATTGCGATATTGTGTATTTTCCTAGAGCAACACTCATCGCTTGAGCCCCCGGGATGCCTCTCTTTGTAAGATAAAATATTTGCATTGGCTCTCCACCGCTTGAGAGTGGAGTAATGTTATCATAATAACGCCCGATGGCGGTGACTTTATATGCCAAGGCGAATCTATGTTTTTTAGTGCTAGAATGTATCAAAATCCAAAATCTAGCAGATTTTACTAGCATCACAACGCCAAATAATACTATTAATAAAACGATTACACCCCAGTTAATCTTAGCCGTGAATTCCATGAAAGAGTCAACTTGTTGCCCTTCGCCTAAAAGTTGGAAGGCTAATATTCCGGCAACCACACCGATATTTATGAGCATAAAGATGAGACTTAGCCATTTCTTTTTCTTACTACCTTGCTTTTTTACCGCTTCTTGCACTTCTTCAAACTTTTCTTGTTCAGTTTGTCCTTGTTCAATTAATATGTCTTCTGTTTTCTTTTTTTCTTGTTTTTTGTTTTCTACGTCAGATGCAACATTGTCTTCCAGGCTTAATTGTTTAAAATTATTTCGAGTGCTTTTCCTTGGTCTTTTCGCATTAAGTTTAGCCAGTAGGGCGGGGTCATTGCTTTTTTCATCATATAAAACTTCAGCATCATTAATTTGCGTTGAAGATATATCTATTTGCCCTTCTAATTCTTCTGGTTGATTTTTATTTTTCATATTAAGCAGAAATATTTTAGCAGAAAAAACGATTTTGTCAAACGATATTCATTGATTTTACTTAATAATATTAACATAACTAAATATTTTTAAACTTTTCCGCAAGTTGATTTATATCGCCGGCTCCTAAAATTAATATACAAT
>CAYJAO010000055.1:0-4565 GCA_964368355.1 uncultured Lachnospiraceae bacterium
CCTATGCAGAAGTGGCGGAATGGTAGACGCGCTAGATTCAGGTTCTAGTGAAAGCAATTTCATGCAGGTTCAAGTCCTGTCTTCTGCACCAAACAAAAACATTAAATTTGGCGAAATTTTTGTCTTCTCGTTTTATAATTTAGATAAAATCTTTAATAAAATAAACTTAAAAAGCCATGAAAACTCGTGGCTTTTTTATTATATTTTAATTGTTAAATTAAATATTCGTTAACTTCTTTTAAGAAAGATTTTAAGCCATAAACCGTCACGCCATGCTGTTGATAAATTGTTTTTTCTTGGTTGTAAATCGAACGAATATTTGAAATATTTGCATTATTGAGATAGTTTAAGACTTTCAAAAAGACCTCATAAACTGAATGCTCGCTCTCTTTGTCCAATTTAAATAATGAGTTTGGACAAGAATAAATTACACTCTCTAAAAACGAATAATTGTAAGATTGCATGACGTTGTAGAAGATATTTTTAAAAACACGAATAATCGAATACAAAATATCTTCTTCTTCGATTTTTGAATTGTTTTTTAATATTTCTTGATTTTTCTCTTCTAACAATTTTTTCGCTTCATCGGGTTGTGTCAATATAAATTTATTTGTTCTTGTATCCCAAATTTTCAGCCCATCATCGTGCTTAATCGCAGGATAAATATTAATTCTAAATCCAAATTCATCTTTTGCTAATATGCGAATTTTATTTGCTTGATTATATAAAACCGTGAGATTTGTGACTCTCTCTGTCAATCCCTCAAAGAAATCAGTTTTAAACGATGCTATCGTATAAGGCTTTTCTTTTTTTTCGGTCAAATCTTTTTGCGTGATAACTTTTTTCTTGCTGTCTTTTTTTGCTTTCTTGGCTGCCCTTTTGCGTGCTTTTGCGCTGTTTTTGTTTCGATTCCCCCAAGCAACTCTTAACCTTTCCAGCCATACACGCCATTTCTTCTCCATTGGACCTATTGAATTAAGTTCAATTTGTGCTGAACGTACAACTAAATAAAAGTCAAGTTCCGACATTACAATTGGAGTGTTTGTAAAAAAATCCCCTGCCAAAAGCAATTCTGTGTTTTGTATATTTACAAAAGGATTGGCTTGTGAAAGTTCCATGGCTATATCATCAATATTATCAGAAAGAGTATAGCAAACCCTACGCGAACTTTCACTATTTACATGGGCACCAAACTCCTCTATCATTCCTCTATCAATAACTTTTCTATTCGTCATTTCTCACCTATTTTTTCTTTATTTCAATTTTTTCTTTTCCACCCATGTATGGTCTTAGAGCTGGTGGAATATATACTGAGCCGTCTTCGTTTACATGATTCTCAAGAAATGCAATTAACATTCTTGGTGGTGCAACGACCGTGTTATTCAAAGTATGTGCAAAAATAGTTCCTTTATCGCTCTTAAATCTTATGCCTAAACGCCTTGCTTGTGCGTCTCCAAGTGTTGAACAACTACCCAATTCGCCGAAATATTTGTTTTGTCTTGGACTCCAAGCTTCGACATCGCAACTCTTTACCTTTAAGTCGGCTAAATCGCCACTACAACATTCAATTGTTCTGGTTGGAATTTCAAGTGTTTGAAAAAACTCTGTTGAATTTTCCCAAAGTTGATCGTACCACTTCCTTGAGTCTTCTGGCTTACAGATAACAATCATTTCTTGTTTTTCAAATTGGTGTACTCTGTAAATTCCTCTCTCTTCGATGCCATGTGCTCCAACTTCCTTTCTAAAGCAAGGAGAATATGATGTTAAAAGTATTGGCAAATCTTCTTCTTTTATAATTGTATCTTTAAAGCGGCCAATCATTGAATGTTCGCTCGTCCCAATTAAAAAAAGATCTTCTCCTTCAATTTTGTACATCATATTATCCATTTCAGCGAAACTCATAACACCATTGACGACATCGCCCCTAATCATGAAGGGTGGAATCACATAAGTAAAGCCCTTGTCGATCATAAAATCACGTGCATAGGATAAAATTGCAGAATGTAAACGTGCGATATCTCCTACTAAATAATAAAATCCATTGCCGCTCGTTCTTCTAGCGCTATCCAAGTCTAATCCGCCAAGTTTTTCCATGATATCAGCATGGTAAGGTACTTCAAAATTCTTAATTATAGGCTCGCCAAATGTTAATCTCTGTACGTTTTCGCTATCATCTTTACCGATTGGAACGTCGTCAGCAATAATATTAGGAATGGTCATCATTATTTTCTTTACTTCTGCTTCAATTTCAACTTGCTTTGTATCTAAATCGGCAATCTTTTGATTGTTTTCAACAACTAACTGCTTGGTTTTTTCTGCTTCTTCAAGTTTTTTCTCTCTCATAAGCATTCCGATTGCAGAACTCAACTTATTTCTCATGGCTTTTAAGTCATCTGAAGATTGTTTTAATGCCCTGTTTTCCTTATCTAATTCAATTACCCTATCAATGAGTTCAACTTTTTCGAATTGAAATTTCTTTTTAATATTCTCTTTGACTACATCCGGATTTTTTCTTAAAAAATCTAATGATATCATGCAATTATCTCCTTTGTTTCAATAAACTATATTTAGTATACAACTAATGTATAAGTATTGCAATCTTTTATAAAAATTTTTATAAAATTTAAGTATGGTTTAGTGATATATACTTGCATAGTACACAATATTTTGTAGTACTATGCAAATATTTTCCAAACTTATATTATTTTATTTGACATTTTACGAATAATAGCGCAATATTAAAATATGGCAAAGCTTACATATCACAATGAAACAGATTTAGCAAACCAACGAAAAATAATACAGGGATTAGCACAATTCCCGTATTATGTTTCTGATTTTTTAGTTTCAATAGAAAATAATTCATCTTCACTAACCCGCTTAAACTACCTTACAGATTTGAATATATTCTTCAATTATCTTTCAAACATATTAAACAAACCACAAAAACAAATCAGCTTGAATGACCTTGAAAGCCTTAAAGCACGCGATATAGAGCGTTTTTTAAGTTACACAACCTATTTTGAAAAGGATGGAAAAGTTCACACGAACAAGGAAAAGGCAAAAGCACGAAAATTGTCCGCCACTCGCAGCCTTTTTAAGTTCTTGTTCAATTCAGACATGATTTCTTCAAATGTTGTCAGTAAAATCACCACACCAAAGATTCATACCAAAGAAATCATACGACTTGAGCCAGATGAAGTTGCAAAATTGCTTGACGAAGCGGAATGCCCCAGTAATCTCAGCCAGCGCGAAATTGGCTATAATCAAAAAACAAGAGAACGCGACGTCGCAATGTTAACACTATTTCTCGGCACAGGAATTCGTATCAGCGAGTGTGTTGGATTGAATGTAAATGATATAAATCTCGCAGATAACAGTTTCAAAATCACACGAAAAGGCGGAAATGAAGTTGTTTTATATTTCTCAAACGAAGTAAAAGAAGCCCTTGCCGCATGGTTAAGGGTCCGTGAAGATATACAAACATTGGACAAAGATGAGCAAGCGCTATTCCTTTCCCTCCAAAGAAAGAGAATAACGCCACGCGCAGTTGAAAACTTAGTAAAAAAATATAGTTTTGCAGTCACTCCACTCAAAAAGATATCACCGCATAAGTTGCGCAGCACTTACGGCACAAACCTTTATAGAGAAACTCAGGATATTTATATTGTTGCCGATGTTTTGGGGCATAAAGATGTAAACACTACCAAAAAACACTATGCTGCAATCGATGAAGATATTAGAAGAAATGCTTCTACAAAAGTAAAGCTTAGATAAAAACACAGGCAAATCGCCTGTGTTTTATTAAAAGCCAAAACAAAAAAAGGGCTACCACCCCTTTATTCTGCATATATCATATTTGTTATTGTGTTAGCAATCTTATTTGCTTGTTCGTTTGTTGGAAGAATGATCATAACTGTATCATCGCCAGCAACTGCACCAAGAACACTATCAAGATTAAGTTTATCAATTAATCCACAGATCGAATTTGCCATCGCGCGAATAGTTTTTAACACGACTAAGTTTTGAGCGGTTTTAATTGAAATAACTGCTTCCTTAAAAATCGATATGTATTTATTAGAAACTGCTTGGTCGCCAGAATCAACTAAGGAATATTTATATTTTCCGCTCTCTGAACTTAAAATTTTTATAAGCCCAAGTTCTTTTATATCTCTTGAAATCGTTGCTTGAGTAATGTCAAATTTCGCTGCACGCAAATAAGTCACAAGATCATCTTGTGTTTCAATTTCTTGCGTGGAGATCAATTCTAGTATTTTAGATTGTCTAACTGAGCGTGCCATATTATTTGTTCCTTCCTTTTTATAGGTACTATGCAAGTACTATGCAAACTTAAAACCTGATTTCTTCGAGAGTAAAATTTCTATTTTTTAAATCTCTACAAGTACCTATTCTAGGGCTGTGTAGCGATTTTTGCATATTTATGAATTGATATTTATGCAACAATTTATCAAGGTTTGGAATTATTATACAACCAAATTTATAATTATGCAAGCGTTTTTTGCATATTTATTCTATCATTTTTTTATAAAAATTAACATTATGAA
>CAYJAO010000056.1:0-4545 GCA_964368355.1 uncultured Lachnospiraceae bacterium
CGTGCGGGGCGTTCGCTTTGCTCGGCCAACCCGCTAGCCAAGAAGTGATGCGTGCGGGGCGTTCGCTTTGCTCGGCCAACCCGCTAGCCAAGAAGTGATGCGTGCAAGGCGTTCGCTTTGCTCGGCCACAGGGTGGTGCTATATGTAACAATAAAAAAACAGCCTTCGTACAATCGGTGGCTGTTCTGCCTCAAGATAATCTACATTACCTTGTTTGGTAGGAACAAGTGGACTCGAACCACCGACCCCCACCTTATCAGGGTGGTGCTCTAACCAGCTGAGCTATGTTCCTTCGTGGTGGAGATAATCGGATTCGAACCGATGACCCCCTGCTTGCAGGGCAGGTGCTCTAGCCAGCTGAGCTATACCCCCACGATTTGATGCTTAGTCATATTATCATATACTTTTTTTCTTGTCAACGATTTTGACAAAAAAATTTTTAATAATATGTTCATTAATACTTGTATTTTATAAAATATGTGATATAATAAAAATCGGAAATCAAAACAAACAGCCCTAAAATCTTTATCAATTCTAAGTCTTTTGAAATGCTTTCCAAATTTAATAGGAGGAAACATGGAAGACAAAACATTAGTATGCAAGGATTGTGGAAAAGAATTTGTTTGGACAGTTGGAGAACAAGAGTTCTACCAAGAAAAAGGTTTTACAAATCAACCAACAAGATGCCCACAATGCCGTAAAGCTCGCAAACAACAAAGAAGATTTTAATTATTAGAATCTAAAAGCCATCGAATATCGATGGTTTTTTCTTGTAAAAAACGGCTTTTAAGCCGTTTTTTTTATTTATTAATGAAATATTTTACCGCGTCACAAACAAACTTTGTTTGAATTTGAGTAAACTTTTCTGTTCTCCACTCCCATTTGTCGTTTTTATGAATGGGATGTTTATCTGACACAAAGAATGCTGCATAATGTGGCACTTTTAAAAACTGACAAGTTGCCAAAAATCCTGCGCCTTCCATTTCAACTCCAACATATCCTTTATTTCTCCAGAATGCTTCTTTTTCGAATGTTTGTCTAAACACTGCAACAGAAGTAACCATATCATCTCTTACACAATTATGGCCATTCTTTTCAAAGTAAGAATACATATCCGCATAAATTTCTGGGCATATATTGTCGATTGTTTCTTTTGCTTCATGATAGTGGAAAGATACACCATCTTCGGCAAGTATTTTATTTGGGAATGTGACGTCGCCAATTTGTATATTTTCTGCGAAGCCACCAATCATTCCAAACAACATGAATTCTTCTACGCCAAGGGCATGTAATGTTTCTACAACATCGGCTGTTTGCGGAGCGCCATATCCGCCATGAAGGAAACAGACATCCGGGTGTCCTTTTATTTTTACTACTTCTGAACGGGTTATGAAACCTGGCAACATTGGCATAATAGTTTCTGTTTCAAAATTTTCTTTTATTATTCCCATTGCCTTGCCCATGCAGAATAATACTGCGCGTTTGGGAACTAACTTTTCATCTACATGTTCTCTATGATTGCTTTTTGAATGTTCTTTTGCATCAAAGACACTTTTTGTTTTATCATTTGGGTTAAACCATTTTATATTCATTTACACCTCGTTAAAAATTTTGTGGTTGGAAGTATTATATCATACATTTTTAATAAAAGTACTACTCATTTTTTTTAATAAGGGATTCTATTACTTTTTGAGTGAGAATTCACAGTTATTTATATAAAGACATAAATATTTGTGTGAAATATTGTTCTCCTGAAAAGGTTGCTCTTTTAGCAACTGAAATTGCTATTGAAATGTCAAAAGGAAAAGACATTGCTGAATTAAATTTAATTCGTAATATAACATTGCAGGTTGGGGCCGTAATTCAAACAATAATTATTCAAAAAATTAATTTAGATACCAAGCATAAATAGGTAAGAGATAATATGCGAGTAATTTTATCATGCTTAACAATAAAAAACGGAGCATTCGCACACTACTTTTATGGTGGTGCTGATGTTCTGCTAAAGATTATTATTTACACTCGTATAGTGTTTTCCCGCTTGATACTTCTACTGGTAATTTGATTGATAAATTCACTACATTTTCCATTTCTTCGGAAAGCATTGCTGATACTTTCTTTATTTCATTGTGAGGAGCATCGATTATGAGCTCGTCGTGAATTTGCAAAACAAGTTTTGCCTCTAATTTTTCCTTTTTTAGCTTGTTAAAAACATTTATCATGGCTATTTTTATAATATCTGAAGCGGTTCCTTGTAATGGCATATTTATTGCAACTCGTTCGCCGAATTTTCTTATACCCGCATTATCCGCTTTAAGTTCTGGAATAAATCTAATTCTTCCAAATAAAGTTGTAGCGTAGCCCTTTTCTTTTGCTAATTCTATGCTTTCACCAATGTACTCTTTCACTCTAGGAAATATCTCAAAATACTTTTTCATATATTCGCCAGCGCGTTTTACGCTTGTGTTAAGGCTTAAAGACAATCCGTATTCGCTTATCCCGTAAATAATTCCAAAGTTTACGGTTTTCGCCAATCTTCTTTGCGCAGGCGTGACATCACTGATAGCAACTCCAAAGATTGAAGAAGCGGTGCGCGCATGAATATCTTCGCCTCTTTTATAAGCGCCGACAAGAGTTTCGTCTTGGCTATAATGAGCCATCAAACGCAGTTCAATTTGGTTGTAATCGGCAGAAATAATCTCACCACCACTAAATCTTGAAATAAAGACTTTTCGTAGTTGTCTTCCTTCCTCATCTTTAATGGGCAAATTTTGAAGATTTGGATCACTAGAGGATAGCCTTCCAGTTGCTGTTTGTGTCTGGTTAAATATTGTTCTTATATACCCATTATTTTTGCTTGCTATTTTGAAAAATTCTTCTACATAAGTTGTCAGTAATTTTTGAATTTTTCTGTACTTTAAAATAAGTGATACTATTTTATGCTGGCTTTCAATTTCTTGTAAAACATCTGCGCTCGTCGATAATTTTGAGTTATTGTTAGCTTTTAAGCCTAATTTATTGAATAAAATGTTTGAAAGTTGTTTAGGAGAGTTCAAATTAAAATTTTCGCCCGCTAGTTCCAAAATTTCATTGGTTATTTTTTCTAATTTCTCTTCTAAATCTTCCTTCAAAATCCTTAATTGCTCTTCATCTACCAATAAGCCATAATTTTCCATTGAGTATAAGACTTCAACTAATGGCAATTCGATTTTGTTATATAAATCTTCAACACCTAATTCTTTCATCTTAACTTCTAATGTCTTTTTTGCATTAAAGAAATATACTGGCTCATCAGAAACATCTTTTATATTTTCGCCAATTAAGTATTTTGCTAGGTTTATATCAAAAACATTGCCCAATATTTCAATATTAAAATTGTTAAGTAAATGTTTTTGTTTTTTTGCGTCAAAACATATTTTTTCAATCTTTTCATCTTCAAAAACAGGTCGAAGCAGAGATAGTGCTTTGTCTATAGATAATTCACTTGAAAACATTGAAATTTCTTCTTCAAAAGAATATACAATATTGGCTGAACAAGCGATTTTTAAATTGTTAGATAAATCAAAGGCAAGCCTTTTTTCTTCTTTTATGAAATTGATTACTTGTTCCATTTTTTCAGCAGAATTTACCTTTACGATTTCAAAAGGTTGAGATTCTTTATTGACCAAATCGGCAACATTTTCATCAAATATATCCGTTCGTCTTATTAAACTTTTAAATTCATATTTCTTAAAAAATTCAAATGTTTTTTTATTGTATGGAAAAGTATATTCGCAATCCCTGATATTCCACTTTAGATTTACATCTCGTTTTATTGTGGCCAGTTGCTTAGAAATATAGGCCAATTCTTTCCCTTGTTCTAACTTCTCTTTTATTTTAGTAGAAAGATTGTTTATGTTTTCATAAATACCATCTAAAGAACCATATTCTTGAAGTAAATTTAGAGCACCTTTTTCTCCAATTCCTGGGACTCCCGGAATGTTGTCAGAAGCATCTCCACGAAGAGATTTATATTCTACGATTTGTTGCGGAGTCAGCCCCGTCTCTACTTTTAAATCATCTAACTTTATAAGTTTGATATCAGATACACCCTTTTTAGGGAACCAAGCAAAAGTTTTATCATCGATTAATTGAAAGAGGTCTTTGTCTCCCGACAGCAATAATTTTTCTACACTTTTTTCCATAGACAAAGTGCCAATAATATCGTCTGCTTCGATGTTTTCTTTTTCAAAATATTTTATATTCATTGCAGAAAGTAAATCTTTCAAAATTGGCATTTGGCTTGCAAGCTCATTTGGCATGCCTTTTCTTGTACCTTTGTATTCTGCATATATTTGATGTCTGAATGTTTTTTTACCATAGTCAAAAGCAACTGCGATATACTTAGGTTTTTGTTCTTGAATTGCTTTGGTTAAAATGTTTACAAAACCATAAACAGCATTTGAATATTCCCCTTGACTGTTTGAAAGCAGGGGAAGAGCGTAAAAAGCGCGGTTTACAAGGCTATTCCCATCTATGATTAAAAATTTATTCATAGGTTTATTA
>CAYJAO010000057.1:0-4522 GCA_964368355.1 uncultured Lachnospiraceae bacterium
AAAGGAGAAAAGAAAATGAAGAAATTTTCAAAAAAGTTAGGAGCGATAATACTTATTTTAGTCTTAGTATTAGTCATTGCTCCATGTGCAGCAATCTTTGCAGGCTGTGGAGTAAATTTAACCGGTTCAGATGAAGAAGAATCTTCAGTTGAAGGCGAATATGTAATGTATGATTATTGGTGGAATGAGAGTGGCTCTACCAGAGAGGATCAGACTTTAGTTGAAGAATTAAGTGGCGAAAATGAAGGATATGCTGTTTATAAAGTCAATGACACGAGAACAGAAGTTACTATAACAGAAGATTCATGGAGTATGATTAGTTATTACCAAGGGCAAGAAATCGTCACAGTTGGAACCGAAATTGAAGGATGCGACTTATATGGCTACGACTATACAACAACTTGGGAAAAATATGGAGATTTATTGATTTTACATTTGCATTGTAAAGAGAAAGAGCACGATACAGAATATTTTGATGTTTATTTTATCGGTCAAATTATTGGAGATGAATTGATTATAAATTGGGCAAGTAACGATGCGGAGGAAAGACCGGCAAACTATGAAGAAACAAAAGTTTTAATTGATGATTTTATTGCAAATGGCTGCGAAAAATTATATCAGTACTTTGAATGGTGCGGAATAGGTGGTTAATAAAAAACAGGCGAAAGCCTGTTTTTTTGTGCTTTTGATATTTGTGGTTAGGAATTGTTCTATGGCTTTATATCTTTTTAATGAAGCATCTTCTTCTTTTGTGATTGATATGAGGGAAGTTTTTCCATTGATTTTGTATTATTGCATTATCTTCAAGATTTAAATTTGTTTCAATATATTTTATCTTTTTGTTTGACACGATATCCATCATAAATTTAATAATTAATGCGTTCACGCCCTTCGCTCTGTATTCTGGCAAAACGCCCGTCAATGCTAAGTCAAGCACTTTAGGATGTTTGATATCATAAAGTAGGCTGAAAATTCCAGGGTGCAAAATACGCCCTTTTGTTTTTTGTATTCCCTTTGAAAGTGAAGGGATTGCAAAACCAAACGCTACCACTTCATCATTTTCGTTTACGACAGTGCAGAAATAATCTAAACTTAAGAATAATTTAAATTGCGAAATGATCTGATCGCGTACTTTCGGGGTATATGGTACAACCCCATAAAGTGGAGCATAAACTTCGTCAATAACTTTAAATATGCCTTCTTTATATTTTTCTACATATTCATTCATGTTTTTTGCCGTGCCAAAATATAGGTTGTGTCTTTTCATGACCGCTTCTGCAAGACGATTAACTCTTTCGTCCACTTCTTTGATTGGAAGAATTTTGTATTCGACATAATCAATTTCTTTATCATAGCCGGCATATTCAATGAGCCTTTGATAATAATCATAGTTATATTGCTCTTCAAAAGTTGAAAGTTGGTCAAATCCCTCTATCAACAATCCCTCGCGGTCAAGGTCATTAAATCCAAGTGGGCCATGAACCGTGTCCATACCCATTTCTTTTGCATAATTTTCAACAGCATTGAATAGCGCTTTTGCAACTCCCTCATTATCAATAGCATCAAAACGAGAGAATCTTAAACGTTTTTCACCTGTTTTTTCGTTGAATAATCTTTGGACAATACCTGCAATACGCCCAACCACTTTTTTATTTTCGTACGCTAAAAAATATTTTGCATCGCAATCGTCATATGATGCATTCTTTTTAGGGTTAAAAAGATTAATTTCATCCATACGAATGAATGGAACGAAATAAGGATTGTCTTTGTATAATTTTTGTGGGAAGTCTACAAATTCCCTTATTTGTTTTCTAGTTTTTACTTCGCGAATTTCAATCATAAATATTACCTCAATCTTTTGTATATATTTTTTGGCAAAATCAATTATAGCACCTAAACGGATAAAAAAAAACTAAATTTAACAGAAATTAAATTCAGCTTTTATTTATGTATGATTTTACTTGTAATTATTTGGTATGGGATTATAATCCTTCGCGCCCGTTATCGGTGGTTCTTGTTGGCATTGATTCCTTAGAAGAAGCAAAACCATTTTTTAAATCTGGGAAAATACTGTACATATCATTGTAAAATTCTTGTTTTTCAACTCTCTCATAATCATATATACTTTTTTCTATTTTTTCAATGTTATTGGCATTAAATTTTTTTAATATATTGCAAGCACTACAAAAATTAATTTTTGAGAGTTTTTTAAAATTGCGCTTTTTAAATGGTCCATAGAGCCCCTCATCAAACGCGTTTAAGTTTTGCACAACGCTTGTTAATACCTCTTTTGCTGCGTTATCATGGAAATCATTATAAAGTTCTATAGCATTGTCAATATATTCCCCTGCTAATTTTAAATAGTCACGCATAGTTTCCAATTTTTCTTGACTATACCCTAATCCTTTTAAATAATGCACACCTTGCATAACAACTGGGCTAATTTCTTCTGTAGTAAACTTTTCTTCCACGCCATTCTCCTTAAAATCACCTATAGTGTACACTATATTCGCAAGAAAATCAATAGAGATTATATAAAAATTTTTTGGCCGATAAAAATAGCGCGAGTTCCGTTAAGTGACTTTAAGTGTTCAATAGAGCAACTATATGTTTTGGCAATTGACTCATAAGTATCAAGAGGGGCGACAATATGATAATATTGCGAACTTGCAGGCATTAATAAAACATTGCCAGCAGTTAGGCTAGTAGTAGTTGGGTTTAAGGAAGCAAAGGCTTCCTTTGAAAAATTAAATCTATTTAAAAATGTTTCTAAGCCAGTATTTTCGTCTTGGCTTTTTATTCTATAAAACCAAGTTTTATTATTGTTTAAAATTTTTGCTTCCATACAAACTCCTATAAACTAAATATATTCACAAGACTCATAAAGTTGACTATTTGCAAATATATATTAACAGGAGAAAACTTTGAGATCACTTTTTAAGACAGTATTTGTTATAACCGGTTTTGCGGTTATAACTAGAATACTAGGATTTATATTTAGAATTTATCTTTCAAGAACGCTTGGGGCAGAAGCGTTAGGGCTTTATCAAGTGTCTTTGTCTGTTTTTATGGTCTTGCTTACTGTAGTTGCAAGCGGAATGCCATTGATAATTTCAAAGCTAACTGCCAAATTTTTTACAAAGAAAGATAAAGAGTCAGAAGGAAGGTTAATTTCCAGTGCCTTAATCGTGTCGGTTATAACTTCACTTGTTTTGGTTGCTATTGTTCTCATATTTAAGAATGTGTTTTCGCTTTTGTTTACAGATGACAGGTGTTATCCAATCTTGGTCGTTCTGTTGCCTGCAGTATTATTCTCTGGCGTATATAATGTCTTCCGCGGGGCGATGTGGGGGCACTCTAATTATTTTGGGTATTGCATTACAGAACTCTTTGAACAAGTTGTAAGAATAACTATTTGTGTGTTTATGTTAAGTTTTGGAATTGGCTCTTTAAGCCCGTCAATTAGTGCTGGGCTATCATTGACTATTGCTTGTGCGTTGTCAATGGGGCTTTCAATTCTGCTATATTTTATATATGGCGGAAGGCTTAAAAAACCTGGCAAAGAATATAAGGAAATTATAAAGAGTTCAGCACCAATCACTGGTGTTCGTGTACTGTCTAGTTTGGTGCAACCTATAATCGCTTTGATAATTCCCATCAGATTAATCGCGGCGGGTTATACAACCTCGCAGGCTTTGTCTTTGTATGGAATTGCAATAGGAATGACAATGCCGTTGCTTTTTATACCCATTACATTGGTCGGCTCGCTTTCAACAGCACTTATTCCAGATATTTCAATTGCGGTCACAAACAATGACAATAAGCATGTGACGAATCGCATTTCTTCATCGATAGTTTTTACGTTGTTTATTACATTTTTAATGGTGCCGTTATTTATTGGTGCGGGGGAAAATATCGGTCAGTTCTTTTTTGGGAATATAACCAGTGGAGACTTGCTCGCAAGCGCGGCGTGGATTTGCGTTCCTATGGCATTGACAAATATTTCATCTTCGATACTGAATGCGCTTGGAATGGAAGTGAGATCGTTTATTAATTATTTAATTGGTTCAATTTTTCTATTTTTAAGTTTGTGGTTTTTGCCAGCGATAATAGGAATAAAAGCCCTTATTATTGGCATGGGCAGTTGCGTAACTGTGACAACTATTCTAAATCTATGGATGATAAAAAGAAAGTCAAAGGTCAAGTTGGGAATCATGAAGCCTCTTATACTAATGGCGATATTCTGTTTGCCAAGTGCTGCAATAACTTTTTTTGTGACAAATCTTTTAATTGGCATAATGCCGTTATTTTTCAATTTGGCAATTTCTTGTTCGCTCGGGGGAGGAATGTTTGTAATACTGTGCGGAATATTTAATTTGATCAATTTTAAAGCAATGTTTGTGGAAGCTAAAAATTTTAAATTCAAAAAGTTTCGCTTCAAAAAGAAAAGAAATAATTAAATAATTTAAGCAAAAACTCTTTTAATTAAGAGTTTTTTTATAAAATTAAGCAAATTATTATC
>CAYJAO010000058.1:0-4491 GCA_964368355.1 uncultured Lachnospiraceae bacterium
GAACTAAATAGCATAACTTTAACCAACACCAAATTCCCTGCAAATGTACTCATTGAATTGAAAAATTTAGCAGAAAAACCTAGCACCGCTGGCGGCTGGGGTTTGATGAGTTTCGAAGAATGGCAAGTAAATAATCCTAATAAACCAACAGACAGCAAACCAAAGTTTGTCACAATAGTACCAACGGGCAAAAAGGGTCCTTTCTTTAAAGAAAGTATGGCACCATATTTCTTTGAAGATAGCGAAACAGAAGTTGAAAGTGTACACGTCAAAGAGCGAATTGCTGTTAAACCTCTTTGGAAAGGCGCGGACGAAATCGCAGAAGAAAAGAATTCAATGAAATTAGTTAACTTAAATGATGATGAGAACAATGACTAGTATTTTATTGTTCGTTTAAATAGATTTTGTTAAAAGCTAATCCTCTAACAGAAGATTTTATCTCTTGTGAATTATCACAAGAATGATTAATTACAAAGTAATTTTGCAAAATCTAATAACTTTAATGATTAATTTACTACTACAATAATAAAAACTATCTTCTTTTACGAAGATAGTATGTTATATTTTTAAAACAAATTTTCAACAAATTCATTGGCGCTAAATTTTTCAATATCTTCTAACCCTTCGCCTACCCCAACATAATAAACTGGGAGTTTTAAGGTTTTTGCAATGGAAATAACAATGCCTCCTTTTGCCGTACCGTCAAGTTTTGTTAAAACAATTCCATCAAGTTTTATGAAATCATTGAAATTTTCCACTTGGCTAACGGCATTTTGCCCAGTTGTTGCATCCAAAACCATCAAATTGTACCTATGTGCTTCTGGATACTCGCGAGAAATAATTTTGTCGATTTTACCCAACTCGTTCATAAGATTTCCTTTGGTATGCAAACGCCCCGCCGTATCAATCAACAATATATCTGTTTTCTTTGCTTTGGCACTGGAAATCCCGTCGAAAACAACTGCTGCTGCATCAGCCCCCTCGGTGTGTTTTATTATCCTAACTTTTGCTCTGTTCGCCCACTCAGTCAACTGATCAGAAGCTGCCGCTCTAAAAGTGTCTCCCGCGACCAAACAAACATCTTTGCCATCTTTTTTTAGTTTGTACGCCAACTTGCCCAAAGTCGTAGTTTTACCCACACCATTTACGCCTATAATAGTCACTATCGCGGGGCTTTCAAAAGGACATTCTTTGTTAAAGTTTTTTGGTTCTACCTCTTTGAATATACCCGCTAAAATCTCTTTAAGGGCCTCTTTTACATCTCCAGCATTTCTAATCTTATTCTTGCGTGAATATATGCGCAAATGTTCGACTATTTCCATGCTTGCCTTCGCACCCACATCAGAAGAAATTAAGATATCTTCTAATTCTTCATAAAAGTCATCTGTTAACTCGCCAGCACTTAAAAGAGCATCGAATTTTCTTGCAAAAGCCTCTCTCGTCTTTTTTAGTGCGGTTGCTATTTTCTTTATTAATCCCATGTTTTCTCCATATATATTCTACCAAATTTTTGACTATTTCAAAATGTTTAGAGGCGCAATTGCCGTTAAAAGTGTTTTTACACCAATGCCTTCAAATTCAATGTCAATAAATTGACCATCAGTAATATTTTTAACAACACCCACGCCAAATTTTGGATGCGAAACGGTTTGCCCAACCTTATATTCCCTTGTCTTTGTTTTATTCTCTTCCATGTATTGTGCATATTTAGTTTTTGCGCATTGTTTTGGCTCTTCTTCTCTATTTCCAATTCCAAATTTCATAGGTTGATATTGATATTGAGATTTTTTTGGTGCAACTTCGTTATATTCAAAATCTGAGTCGTAATAATTGAAGCCTTTAAAAAATGCAAGTTTTTCTTGAGATATTGGTTTGTTTAATGAGTTTTTTGTTTGTGGACTCACTGCGCCCAATTCTTTCAAAAATCTAGAATCAACCTGATATTCTCTCTTGCCGTAGAAAAACCTTGTTCGGCAACGCGACAGCATAAGGTTTTCCTTTGCACGTGTTATTGCGACATACATAAGCCTACGCTCTTCTTCCATATCTTCTTCTTTATCATAAGCACGAGAAATGGGGAAGATTTTTTCTTCCAAACCTACTATGAAAACATACCTGAATTCAAGTCCTTTAACCGAGTGTATTGTTGCAACTATGACAGCGTTGTTTTCATCATCCATAGAGTCTATATCTGATACTAGTGTCACGCTCTCCAAGAAATCTAACAAAGTTCCGCTTGGATTTTTATCTTCAAATTCTTTTACAGAAGAAACAAACATATCGATATTCATTTTTCTGTCAATGTCTTCTTCACTGCCCGATTCATAAGCCTCTTTTATCTTAAATGTTTTTATTACAGAAGCGACGAAATCGGTCAATGATTGCAATTCAAATTCAGAAAGCAGTTTTATAAATTTTTCTTTAAATTCTGATAATTTATTAATAAGCCCATTGGGCGCATTAAACTCCTCAAGCTTTAATATTGCCTCCAAGATGCTCACATTGTTCGCTTCGGCAATTTCTCTTAAAGAATTTATCGCTCCATCGCCTATCCCGCGCTTTGGAAAATTGATTATACGCAAAAGCGAAACCTCATCTCGTGGGTTTAAAAACAACCTTAAGTATGAAATTACATTTTTAATTTCTACTCTTTCGTAAAATTTGAAACCGCCATAAATTCTATGCGGAATGTTATATGTCAAAAACTTCTCTTCAAATGGAAAAGTTAAGGCGTTTAATCTTACTAATACGGCAAAATCTGAATATTTATATCCTTCATTTTGCACTAAATCATATATTTCTCTTGCAACGATTTCCGCTTCTTCCCTCTCATCAAAAACAAGACGAACATCTGGTTCTTTTCCGCCGCCTTTATCTGTCCAAAGATTTTTCTCTAACCTTGATTTATTCTTTTTTATAAGTTTATTTGCCATATTTAGAATGTTTTTTGTAGAACGATAATTCCTTTCAAGTTTAAAAGTTTTTACATTTTCAAAATCATGTTGAAAATCAAAAATATTAGCAAAATTAGCACCACGCCATGTATAAATACACTGGTCTTCATCTCCAACGACGAACACATTTTTATACTTTCCGCAAAGCAATTTAATTAAATCATATTGTATTTTGTTTGTATCTTGAAATTCATCGACCAGTACATATTGAAATCGGTTTTGATATTTTTCAAGCACACTAGGACAAGTGTTGAATAGTTGATATGTCTTATTTAAAAGGTCGTTGAAATCAAGTGCATTTGCAGATTTTAACTCTTTTTCATACATAAGATATGCTCTTTTTATCAACTCAAAATTGTTTAGATATGAATATATTTTTTCATATTCTATAATGCCCATATTATTATTTTTTAAATTTGAAATATGGAACATGATACTTTTTTTAGTGTCTTCTTTATCAATGTTTAATTTCGCAAAAATTTTCTTATATATTTTATCGCTATCTTGGTCTGAATATATCGTAAAATTTTTAGTGTAACCCCCCAATCCTTCAATGTCTGTTCTTAAAATGCGTGCACACATTGAATGAAATGTAGAAATCCAAAGCCTTTCGACTCCCTCTATCATTTTTCCACAGCGTTCTTTCATTTCTCTCGTTGCCTTATTCGTAAAAGTAATTGCAAGAATATTGTATGGATTGACTTTTTTATCTTTTATTAAATATGAAATCCTATGAGTCAGCAAACGAGTTTTTCCACTACCCGCTCCAGCGGTCACTAAAACAGCCCCCTCAGTTTGTAAGAGTGCCTTTTGTTGTTCTTCGTTTAGTTGACTTAAAATTTCATCTTCCATCGATGAGATTGTATCATATTATTTAACAAAATAAAAATAAACACGAACAATTAACATACTTCTTGTGAAAAAGTTTTTTCACGTTCGAAACGCGCTTTTAATTTCAAATATTTATCTGCCAAAGTTATTATGTATCTGTCCTTTTCGGCCGATGAAAGTGTGGCAAACTTCTGTAAATCAACCAATTTGCCAATTGGGTTAATTGCATCTTCGTCTTGGCTCAACATTTCTTTCACTTTCATGTACATCTTTTCTTCTTCCTTGTTGCTCAACAGCACAAGTTTATAGTCTGCCAAATATCCACCGTTATACACTTTGTACTCACCCTTTTCATTAAAATATTTTCGTTTCCCTAAACGATTTTTAGCCTGTCTTGCAAGTCTTTTTAACGCATCACAATTATATTTTTTTTCCATAAATACCTCCTTAAAAAATCATTTGTACGCACGCTGAGTATAAGAAAAAAAGAAGGCTTTTTTGATGCAAAAAAATACACTTTTTTATCGAAAAATAAAGGCTTTGCTCTATTTTTGCAGAATAGAAAAAATAGCAAAGGTTTTTCTACAAAATTGTAAAAATAATGCCTTTTTTCGTTAGGAAATTTTCTACATTTTTAATAAAAATTAAAACATTATTTTCATTTTTATCATATTTAATTTTGTTTGTTTATTTACCAAGTTATGGT
>CAYJAO010000059.1:0-4079 GCA_964368355.1 uncultured Lachnospiraceae bacterium
CTTCATTTTTATCTCCTAGTAAGATTATTCCTAAACAAATGTATTTTAGCAACTTTTGCCATTTTTTCAAAATAAATTCATAATAATATAACTTTATTATAAGATTTTTATTATTTTCACATAAAAAAACTAGGCTGAACCTAGTTTCTAAAATTTGTTAAGCTACTAAAGTTGCTGGCGTTACGGTTCCTGTTGTGTGAATATCAACAACCCCACTAATTGTCCCTTCAACTTTTATATTGCAGCCTTCTGTCTTCTTTTCGGGGATAGCCGGCGACACCTCTTCAACAGCCGCTACCGCAGCGTTCCCTACGGTTAAGTCCCCAGTTATATTCTTAAACCCATAATCACATTTCTTGCTATCCGCACTAACAACAACATTTCCTGCGATGTCAGAGAAATAAACTTTTCCATAAGTATTTTTTAATGTGATATTGGTTGCGTTTATTGTACCAAAGTAAATGTAAGTACCTTCGGTTATTTCGACATTAATATTCGCTGCGGCAAAAGCTTCTCCATTTTGATTAAATTTAAAGTTTGAGCCGTGCCCTTTTATTGTCACATTATTTGCTGTTATTTTGCTATTAATTGATATCGCGCCACCAGCCGACTCGAACGAACAATTATCTTTTAAACTGCCTGAACCAATCAAGGCATATTCCGTAATAGAGATTAAACTATTTGCCTTTAAATTTGCCGATTTTAATTCTAGTACGTTAGGTTCTAAATTTGCATCATATTTTGAATCACCAACATTGATAGAGCCCTTGCCAGCATCAACGTTTAAATTGATATTTGAAGCATCAAACGTAGAAGGAATTTGCACGCTTATGCTCGATGTATTGCCAGTTACCCAGAACCCATCAGGAGTAATCGCTTGTATTTTTAAAGTTTTGGTATCTTGATAGTAATTAACTGAAATATCTAGTTCCTTTCTATCTGTTGTAAAGCCAGATAAATCAGTATTTATATTTATATGAAATTCTGTGTAATTCACCCCATCTGTTGAATTGCTTTCAAAAATATCTATTGAGTATAAGTTAGAAACAATTTCGATATTTTCAATTGGATAAGAAGCATTTCTAAAGAGTACTTTATCTCCTGTACTTTGTTCATCTTCCTTTGTAGCATAGACGGTCATTTTATCATATAGAGTACTTTCTCTTTCTTTAAAATAACTGAGCCCAAACATATCCGTACCCGGAACGGTAACTAAAATAACAACCCAGATAACAAATCCTGCAAGTACTGCCCCCAAAAGAAGCAATAGGTAAAATAAAAATCCTTTATTTACTTTCTTTCCCATATTTTATCTCCTTGTTTTTATAATACCATATTACAGTCCATAAATCAAGAAAATTTATTAAAGATTAAGTCTTGATTTTTTATATAAATTATTGTATAATTAAAAAAAGTGAGGTGCTTGTGAATTTTTATAATGAAGAAGATAAAGATGTTGGCGAATATTGGCAACCTTATCAAAACGCTGCTAAACTTAATAAGGAAGCAAAGGAATTGATTATTTCTGAGAATAAAGCATCTGAAGAAGATTTATTCCCACTTCTTATAAAGTATTCAGCAGAGTATAAAAAGCTCTTGGATGTTTTTTTTGCTTGCCCAAATGGACAAATAAAGCAGATAGAAACAGAAATTGCACAGGAGGCGGAACTTCTTAAAATTGAGACCAATAAAGCGATAGTAAAATCTAGAGAAGTCGAAATATTCAAAGAATATTTAAGTTATTTTAATCCACGGCAAACATTGCCAAGTATTGCTCTCGGTGGAGCTCTTGAAGATAAAGTAGATGGAATGTATCGCAGAGAAGATGCTATACGCAGAAACGTACAATTAGGAATAATGAAAGAGCCTTTTAAGGAGATAAACATTGCTAAAGGGCTTAATGCCATGGTTAGCGAATTAGATATTTGTAGTATTGATAGGGGCATTTGGGTAGAAAGACCTAAAAATTATGTAAAAAACATGTCAAAAGAAAAAGCACAATGTTTTTTAGAATTCTACGAAAAGAAATTTGAAGCACTTGGTGAATCTATACTTAAAAGAAGAGAAAAATTAGCTCAACTTAAGGCAGACCTTGAAGGAATAAAAGAATCAGCCCAAACAAAAGAAGGTCAAAAACAAAATCAAGAATTTAACGAAATGAGATACAAGCTTTGCCAAACTGCATATGAAGAACTTGCTATATCTATAATAACTTATATAGACAAATGCGACGAAACGCCAGCAAAGCGCAGTATAAGATCTGCATTGGAAAGAGGTCAAGAATTTCAAATTAAAAATGGCAAAAAGAATAAAGATTTAGTTTCCCCAGGCAGTTTACTCTACTTATTTAACGATATAGACAATAAAAAGATAAACCTTCAAATTACACAAACAAAAAACGGGAATCGCCAAGCTTAATAAATTATAAAATAAAAAAACAAGGCTTAGTCAGCAGTCTTGTTTTTTTGTGTTTTTAATTTTCTATCCCATTGAATATAAGCATATATATTATTAATACAATAAACTACAAAAGTTAGTATAAGAGGAATTTGACTTGGATCGTAAATAGATTTTACGACAAATAATATAATGCTTAAAGAACTCGCTAAGGCCCAGATCCACCACTGCTCTATATATTTTTTAGTAATTAAAAAACTTGCAACAGCAGCAAGAGCCGTTACCATAGCGTCGATGACAATAAATTTCCCGCCAATAAAAGTTAGTATCGCAAATAATGTCGCAAATATTATTGCAAACACATCAAAAACCAATACTTTTTGTGCAGAGTTTAATGTTTTTATAGTGCCTTCTTCTTTCTTGCCTAACTTATTCCAAGAAAAGAAGCCATATATCATTATAGGAATTGCATAGGCTATATTATAAACAGCGGCAGCATACAACCCATGCATTATCATTAGTGCCCCATACGTCCCACAGCAGACTATCCCAAAAAAATAAGCATATTTATCTTCATAGCCTAGACATATATTATAAACAACTCCAGTCAATGCAGAAATGATATTTAAAGCATTAAATCCATTAATAATGCCGGAAACAACACTGCCTATTGAAACCAGTGTAAAAGCGGAAACCAACCAAATATTCTGACCTTTTGTATTCTTTTTAAAATTCATTTTATCCTCAGTATGTTTCTTCAATATACTTTATCATTAATTTGCGAAAAGTAAAGCATTTTAACATACCTCGTTCAAAAAATCATATAAATATCAAGGAGAATGATATGAAAATTGGAATTTCTGGCATCTGTGGGAAAATGGGCAGTACATTGTATAATACAATTAAAGAAACCCCCGACTTTGTTGTAACCTTTGGAGTCGATAAAAATGTAACCGACTTCATTGACGGAATTTTTGTATATTGCAACTGGGAGGCGGTAAACAAAAACGCCGATGTCATAATAGACTTTTCAAATCACGCAGCAACGCCCGATCTTTTAAATTACTGCCTAAGAACTAAAACCCCTCTAGTCATTGGCTCAACTGGTCAAACAACTGAAGAGTTAATGCAAATTTATGAAGTAGCAAAAAAAATCCCAATTTTAATAAGCCCTAATACCTCGCTGGGAGCAACTTATTTAACCAATGCCGCCGCACTGGGTGCAAATTTTTTTGGCAAAAAAGACTATGAAATCAATATCGCAGAAACCCATCACTCAAGAAAAGTAGATAGTCCTAGCGGTACAGCTATCGCGTTGGCAAATGCTGTATTGGGAGTCTTGCCATCTTTAGAACTGTGTGTAGCCCCAACTGGTAAACGACAAAAAAATCAACTTACTGTAAATTCAACAAGGATAGGTGAAATCATTGGTCAACATGAAATCTCTTTTGCTGGAAATGGTGAAATGCTGACAATAAAACATGAAGTTTTGGATCGTAGAGTTTTTGCCCTTGGCGCGTTGGAATGTGCAAAATTTATACAAGACAAACCCGCCGCGCTTTATAAAATGACTGACATGATAAAAAGCGAATTGGGTTGCAATGGAAATTGCAAATGCCATAAAAGCATTGAAAAAGAATAAAAAAGTGTCTTTTTATAAAAAATCACGAAAATTTCGTGAT
>CAYJAO010000060.1:0-4074 GCA_964368355.1 uncultured Lachnospiraceae bacterium
ATATAAAAATTATTAAAAGGAATCTTTATCGTTTTACAAATCGAGTTGTATAGATGCGAAATATTAGAAAATTTTTGTCCTTCAAAAGTCTTTAATTTTATAAAGAAATTAGAGATTGCTGGACGAGATAAGTTCAAAGTTGCAAGCAATTTTTTATCAAAGTGCGCATTTTCTGGTATATAGATCTCCGCATTGGAATATCTTCTTATCTCTGCCAAGTACGATTTATCTAAAATGGCATCAAGAAAGATTATTTTTTGATAGTTTTTAAAAATATTCAAATCTGTAGGGTACAAATATATCGCGTTATAACCGCTATCTGAGGAATTATTGAAAACAAACAATTCTGGAATATTTTCATTGTAATAATTTACAGTAAAATTGTTGTACGTTTCGCCCTTTGTAGCAACAAATATTGTGCCAAAAGAAGATGTCTCACAATTTGTAATAAATTTTATCAAATCGCTTTGTGAATAGACTTTTGTATCGCACGTTGACTTATTCTTTAAGTATGTTAACTGTTCGAAGACGAAGGCGTCTAAACTTGCGGTGAAAGAATTGTCGAATTCAAAATCTCCATTAAAATTCCTTACTATTCCTTTAAATTGGTTTTCTTGCTTGCCTTGTATTTCAATTATAAAATTTTTGTTTTTTGAATATTTTAAAGAAAAATACTTTTCTAAGCAGTTGAAATAAATTAAAGTGATTTTATCAAGAATAATGTTGTAGTGGTTTGCGAAATTCTTAAGTGGAGAAATTTTTGCATTATCTGTCGTGATCTTTAAAAGTGGTTTTGCATTGTCTAGTCCAAATGGTTCTAGTTTAAGCATGTCAGCATAAAACTTGTCCGTTAATTCTTCTGGCTCCATATCTAAATCGTAATAGTATATAGGCGTGAATGCCTTTGAACTAACTTTGGTAAAAATGAATTGATTTACTTTGTCGATGAAAACAGGTAAATGTTCCTTTTTTAAACGCAATCCGGCAGCCATTTTATGTCCGCCAAAAGATTCTAATATATCTTGTGTGCTAGATAAAATTTCGTGTATATTGATATCATTTAAACTTCTTGCTGAGCCTTTTAAAATTCCTTCACTTTCGCTAAATAAGAAAGCGGGGCGGTTGTAAACTTCAACTAATCGAGCACAAACAATTCCTAAAATTCCAGCATCCCAGTTTGGTGAAGATAAAATTATACTGCGTTCATTCGATAAATTAATAGCTTTTAGCATTTTTACGCAATCATCAAAAACTTCTGTGCACGCTTTTTGACGAGCAATATTATAATTATTGATTTTTTCGACCTGATCATGTAAAACGACTGGATCTTTTTCGATATATAACAATAACGAGTCGCTAGCATCGCCCATGCGTCCGGCAGAATTGATTTTAGGTGCAATTTTAAAGGCAATGTCTGTTGAAGAACAATTCTTTAAATTTATCTTATTATCACGTAATAATAATTTTATTCCAGCTGGTAAATATCTATCAAAAAGACTTAACCCTGTGGCGACGATGGCACGATTTTCTTCTGTCAACGAAACAATATCTGCTATGGTAGCAATGGCGGCAATGGGCAAGAACTCAGAAGCAAGTTCAGTTCCTAAAATGGCTTGTGAAAGTTTAAAAGCAACTCCCGTTCCGCAAAGTTCGCTAAAAGGATACTTTTGCTCTTTTATCTTTGGATTTATGACTATTGTATTTGGCAAGATGTCTGGAATTTCGTGGTGATCGGTTATTATCATATCAACGCCAATTGATTTTGCATATTCCACTTCTTCGGCACAGGAAATTCCACAATCAACAGTGATTATTAATTCGGGCGAAAATTTCTCTTTTATTTTATCAAGAACCTCGTTGGTTAAGCCGTATCCGTCGACAAATCTATTTGGAAGATAGTAATCTGCGTGAACTTTTAATTTGCCTAAAGTTTTTAGCATAATAGCAGTTGCGCTAATTCCGTCGACATCATAATCGCCGAAGATTAAAATGCGTTTATTATTTTTGATTGTTTGCTTTATTTTCTCCACCGCTTCAGCCATTCCGTTTAATAAAAAGGGATCATTAAAATCAGATGGAAGGGGATTTAAGAACTTTAATATTTGTGCTTCTGTTGTTAGTCCGCGTGAAAAAAGTAACTCAACAATTTTTTTGTCAAGATTAAGTTTCTCAGCCATACTGCAAATAAGCGCAAAATCGGATTTTGCGTTAAAAAATTTCTGTTGTTTCATATAACCTTTAATATCATTGACTTAGGTCAACTATCTTTTCAATATTAAGCATAACATATTTTTTATTTATTTGACAAGTATTTTGCAAAAATAAAAGCGGATATTTTTGACGCCGCTTTCAAATTTTATATTATTATCTAAAAATTAATTTGGCTCATCAAAGAAAAGGAACATATTCGCTAAAGTTGCACAACAAATCAATAAGTCGTTATAACGCTTGTTTATGTCGTCAAAAAGTTTGACTTCGCTTAAAATTTCGCCTTTTTCTATTTTGAAATTGTAATTTTTCACAACCGCATTGATGCACGCCTTTACGTCATTTGCCCTTAATTCATATAATGTGTTCATATAACGCAAAGTGTGTTGATTGTCGCTAAGGAAGATTTTATCATCAATTTTTTTCAAAAAGATTCTAATATTTACTCCCTTTTTTATCTCTGCATCAGTGATTATTTCTATAAATAATTCATTAATTTTGATTATTTTTTTAGACTCACTAAGTTTTTTAATAAATTCTTGCATGGTTTCTCCTATATTTCATCTCTTGAATTATCGTAAAAGAATCTTTTTTCTCTTGTTGTGATTGGGTGGTGGTCGTTTTCGCGGTGGCGCTTTCTATAAGGGGTTTTTCTTTACTTTGCTGAGTTTTCTCTTGTTGTGATTGGGTGGTGGTCGTTTTTACAGTAGGAATATTCATACTTTCGTAGAAGTTGCCAACCGTAACAAGATCTTCTGCTTTAAAATTACTTGGCTTATCGCTTATTTTGTATCTCTCCAATAATTTATTATAAGCAATTTCGTGTGTTTCAAAATTAGGATAAGAGATCGCTTCTTGCCTCTGCATTATGTATGATTTTATTATCTCTTTCGGCTTATATCCTTCCTCAATCAATCCTTCATAGATTGTTAATAGCGAGCGTTCGTTATGATAATGTAGGTGAGATTTGTATATTATTTTTTTACTATTAAATTTTGCTTCATTATAATTTGCATCATAAAATAAATTCATGTGATCTTTGTCCCCGTCATAGCGTTCCAACTGAAAGAAGTCTTTCCCGTCAATCAAGACTCCAAAATGGCTATTAGTTGTTTGAAGTTTGCCGTCTTTTTTGAATATAAAATTTAAAATAAATGTTGCATAGTTCCCTGATGGTAGTTTTCCGACCAACAATAAACGGGTTTGCTCTTCTGGGGTGCCGTTGCGGCTTATCACCTGTAATTCTTCAGATTTAACAATGTATTTAGGGCAATTTTTTAGTTGACGATAATATTCTTGTCCCAATGGAAAGGTGTATTTTTGAAGGGTTCGAATATCTTTTGTTTTTTGAATATCTATGTGTTTTAGGCAGGTGTTTTTATTGGTTGTAATTTTATTTTCTGGATTGAAATTTAAGATTGAAATAACTGCAGACATCATAGCGTTTTTAATTCTTGGCATTAAATTTTTTGGTAGCAAATGAAAGTGTAGTTTTCCAAGTTTTAAAGATTTTAAATCTTTTACTAGGGATAAGTTTTGCGGAGCGCTTTTTACAATTCCCTTTCCCAGATTCTTAACAATTTTGCTTTTGTTCGCCCTGTTACTCATAATTTATCCTTTATTGTTTTTATTTTACCCCATAATTACGCAAAAGTCAATATACACATTCAAATAAATATGCTATAATACAAATATGTTTTCAATAACTAAAAATTGGTATGAATTATTAAAGGATGATTTTGCATCAGAAGAGTTTAAGAATTTACAAAAATTCTTGAATGAGGAGTATGCAAATTATCATGTTTATCCTTTAATTAATAATGTTTTTAATGCACTTAATTTAACTAAATATGAAGATGTCAAAGT
>CAYJAO010000061.1:0-4054 GCA_964368355.1 uncultured Lachnospiraceae bacterium
TTTTTATCAACACCCAGCACACTGTAATAATCTTTCTTTCCCGCCATTTTTCCCTCTTATCAGAAAGAATTTGCGAGAGTGAGTCCCGCTTATTCTTATTTATATTTTAATCAACAATTATTTCGTCTGGATTGTCTCCATTTGAATTATTGTTTCCATCATTTGCATCAGCATTTGGTTGTGCCTTTGCTTGAGCATTTTGATACATCTTTGTAAAGACTTCGTTAGACACTTGTGTTAATTCTTCAAGGGCCTTTTTGAGAGCGTCTAAATCTTCTGTCTCGAAATCTTTTTTACCTTTTTCAATTGCTTCTTCAAGTTTTTTCTTATCGTCTTCGCCAAGTTTATCGCCATTTTCTTTCAACATCTTTTCAAGTTGATAAATCATCTGATCTGCTTGGTTTTTAGTATCTATTAACTCTTTGCGTTTTTTATCTTCTTCAGCGTGCGTTTCTGCTTCTTTAACTGCTCGATTTATTTCATCTTCGCTAAGGTTTGAAGATGCAGTAATTGTGATCTTCTGCTCCTTATTTGTCCCAAGGTCTTTAGCAGAAACATTCACTATACCATTTGCATCGATATCAAACGTGACTTCGATTTGTGGAATGCCGCGTGGTGCAGGTGGGATATCTGTCAATTGAAAACGCCCAAGTGATTTATTTTGAGCAGCAAATTCTCTTTCACCTTGTAAAACATGAATGTCTACGCCGGGTTGATTATCACTTGCTGTTGAAAAAACCTGTGATTTTTTTGTAGGAATTGTTGTATTTCTATTGATAAGTTTTGTAAATACCCCGCCCAATGTTTCAATTCCAAGCGAAAGTGGTGTGACATCAAGTAAAAGAACGTCTTTAACATCTCCGCCAAGGACTCCGGCTTGAATTGCAGCGCCGATAGCAACGCATTCGTCTGGATTAATACCTTTGTAAGGTTCTTTCCCTGTTTGTGCCTTAACCGCATCATAAACCGCATTGATACGCGTTGAACCACCAACTAATATAACTTTATTTATATCACTATTTGAAAGTTTAGCATCAGCCATTGCTTTCTTCATGCAAGCAATTGTCTTTTCAATAAGGTCTGATGTTAAATCGTCAAATTTTGCACGTGTCAAATCATATTCAAGGTGCTTTGGACCATTTGCATCTGCCGTAATGAATGGAAGGCTAATTGTAGACTTTGTTGAAGCGGAAAGGTCAATTTTTGCCTTTTCTGCTGCTTCTTTAAGTCTTTGCATTGCAAGTTTATCTTTTGAAAGGTCAATATTCTCTTTTGATTTAAATTCATTAACCAAAAGATTAATAATTCTATTATCAAAATCATCGCCACCAAGTTTTGTATCGCCATTTGTTGAAAGAACTTCAAAAACACCATCGCCGATTTCAAGAATTGATACGTCGAATGTCCCGCCGCCTAAATCGTATACTAAGATTTTTTGGTTTTTATTTTCGCCCTTGTCAAGTCCATAAGCAAGTGATGCCGCTGTTGGTTCGTTGATAATTCTCAAAACTTCAAGCCCTGCAATTTTACCTGCATCTTTTGTTGCTTGGCGTTGGCTATCATTAAAGTATGCAGGAACAGTAATAACTGCTTGCGTCACCTTTTCGCCAAGATAAGCCTCAGCATCTGCCTTTAACTTTGAAAGAATCATTGCTGAAATTTCAGGCGATGTGTATGTTTTCCCACCCATTGTCACTTTGTGATCTGTTCCCATTTCTCTTTTAATAGATGAAACGGTATTTTCGTGGTTGGCAACAGCCTGACGCTTTGCGACCTGTCCCACTAATCTTTCGCCATCTTTGTTGATAGCGACAACAGAAGGGGTTGTTCTTGCACCTTCTGCATTTGCGATAACTGTTGGTTGTCCACCTTCCATGACAGCTACGCATGAATTTGTTGTTCCTAAATCAATACCTATTATTTTACTCATATTTTTATTCTCCTTTATATTTATTTTTTATTTATTACGACCTGCGCATAGCGTATAATTCGGTCTCTTATTTTATAACCAGCTTGATATACATCTGTGATGACGCCATCTTCAAGCGAATTATCTGTTTTTACAACAATTACATTGTGATATTTTGGGTCAAAATGCTGTCCTTTTGACTCAATCTCTTCAATCTCTAAAGATTTCAAAGAGTTCTTAAGTCCTTTCTCAATTAATTCAACGCCCTCCAAGATCTTTTTGTCTCTTATCATTGGCTTTGCCTTTTCTATTGAATCAATCGCTGGCAATATTTTCACGACCGCATCTATTATGCCATCTTGCCTAGCAACTCTAACGATGTCTGCTGACCGTTTTCTGTAATTGTCAAACTCAGCTTGCACTCTCTGTGCTAATTCAAGATATTCATTTTTATCTTCACACGAGTAATTATCTTCGCAGCAACACTTTTCGCCTTCGTCGCAGTGGCATTTTTCTTCTTCGCAGCCACATTCGCATTTTTCTAAATGTTTTTTACTCACTTTTTATCCTCCAGTTTATCAATATTTTCCAATTCGTTTGTAAGGAATCTCAATGCAGAAGCAATCAATGAATAATCCATACGTTGTGGTCCGAGCACCCCAATTGTCCCAACATTCTTCCCACCCACTGTAAGTGGTGCTTTTACAACCGCCAACCCGCCATACTTGTCTTCATCATCGGTTAGGTCAAATGACACATCATTCTTTTCAGTTTGTAAAATTTCTTCTAGTTGTTCCTCATTTTCTAAGATTGTGAGCACTTTCTTTGTACTATTTATCGTCTTTTCTTCTCCACTTTCAAGAAGTTTTACCGACCCAGTACCCCTTATACCAACGCTCTTATCTTCTACCAACCGCTTTAATCCTTGTAGTAGGCTCTTGACCAGCGTTTCGTAATCTTTCACTTCCTTGACAATTTCATTTTCGGCCTCAGAGATATTTTCTATCATATAACCTATTCTCTGTCCTGCAAATTGTTTTGTCAACAATCTTCCTGCATCATCGCAAGCCTTTTGTCCAACTTTTACCTTTATTGTGTTGTTTACAATTCCGCTTGTTGTTCTAATCAAAATTAATGCAGCATCATCAATCAATGGGATTATCTTTATTTCTTCTACTATCAAATTATTGTACCCGTTCATCATTATTACGGTTGGATAGTTTGTGGCTTCACTTATTATCTTCGCTAATTCGGTGACGATTTCGCTTATCGATTTTGTCCTTTCGCTTAGAACTTCACTTACTTTTTCTAATTTAGCAGGCTCTATTTTAAAATTTCCTAACAATGATTCCACATAATATCTATAACCATCTGTTGTTGGCACTCGCCCGCCCGAAGTATGAAGCTGTTTCAAATATCCCATTGCTTCAAGAGCGTTTAACTCCGCTCTTAACGTTGCAGAACTGACATTTTGTAGGTGTTTATCATGCACACCAATACTTGTTATTGGACTAGCATCTTTGATGTAATCCTCAATTGTGGCAAGCAAAATATCATTCTTCCTTTCGCTTAGTTTGTTCAAGGTTGCTCCTTTTCGACTTTATTATATGCAATATATTCTAAAATATTGCTAGCACTCTATCTTTGAGATTGCTAGCATAGTTATAACTCTATAAAAAAAAATTGTCAACTATTTTATGACAAATTTTTAAAAATTTCTTTTTTCATATAATTATTTTACCATAATAATAAAAACCTGCTAGTTTATACAAGCATTTTTACTGGCGAATTTAATTTTTAACTAAAATTTTGATTCGTTTAATTATATCATAAATCCAATCTTACTAAAAAGTATTTAAATAAAAAATAAACTCTCTTCTTGGACCTGTCTTTTGTCCTCAATAACAATTGTGTTAACTCGTTTAGAATAGGAAGTGCAGGCATCTAAGGCGATCATATTTTTGGTTATGAAGGGTTCAAAGTTTTCGTTTACTCCAAATTCATCATATAGTTCAGGGTTTTGTTCGTGCCATAAGGCGGAACAGTGCCAGTGTCCACAAACTATTGTTTTGTTGGGTTCATATATTTCATGTCTAAACATTTCCACTGGGTTTGCCCAACGAGCCTTTGCCCACCTTTCGGGGC
>CAYJAO010000062.1:0-4030 GCA_964368355.1 uncultured Lachnospiraceae bacterium
TGGTAGAATAATTAAAGGGGGCAAATTATGGAATTATTTAATTTTCTTAAAAAGAAAGAAGAGGAGCCTATCTATCATAAAGGCGAAAGTGATTTAACGATTAAAGAAGGTAAACACTTTTTTGAAGGCTGCAAAAATATAAGTGTATCAGGCAAGGCGATCATCCTTGAATCGACTGACACAGAATTTAACACAATATCTGACAAGGTAAAAATCCATGTTTTTAATAACGGGTTAATTAGAACTCTTGGCGGAAGGGCCGTCATTGGAATGGTTAAAAAGGGGACAATCATAAATGTGATCAACAAAGCACGAATCACAACTGTTAATTCCTGCAATATTGACTATTTAAAAGGCAAATCAAGAATTGATACATTCAACTCTGGCTCAATAAAATTTGTTGACGACAGGGCAAAAATTACAACATTTAATAATGGTGAAATTTTGTTTCTTAGAGACAATTCAAAAATAGGCACTTTAATTGATGGGAAAATTATCACTATTGAAGATAATGCAACCATTACAACAATAATGAACGGAACTATTGACTACGTTTTAAACAAAGCAACCATCGGGACGGTGAATTCGGGCTATATTTCAAAGACAAGCGACCAAGCAAAAGTATATAGCCAAAATGGCGGCACTATTAGCCTTTTAATGGGTGACTCCTCAATCGATGCACAAATAGATGGAAAAGTAGAAAAAACCGTTGGAGACGGCAAAATCGTGTACTCACAAGATGGTAAAAACAACTTCTCTGTTGTATTGCCAATCAAAGAGGAAAGCGTAAGGAAGAGTCATAAAAAAGCAAATATCGAAGAGTCAAAGAAAGAAGAACTTGAACTTCCAAAGGAAGAACAAGAAGATGAATACTTTGAATTTGATAAAAACCTAGATGAAACAAATAAATAATTAAAAAGCCAGTTATTAACTGGCTTTTTTCATACACTGCACGATTGATTTGTTAGTCTAACCTTCTGAGCCATAAGAGATATAACTCCACCAAAGTTTCCTTAAAGCACTCATTTAAATCTGCTTAATGATGCTCCCGTCAGGGCCTGACATGGTTCACAGCAAAATGATGTATAAGACCTTAATTTCATCATCATATCTTTTACGCGTTCCAAAAAACTAGAACTACCGCAGACAATCCTTCAGTCTTGCTGTAGCGGATTGCAAGTACAGGGCACCGCTAGCTCCCCACCTAGTGCAGTATTTGTATTATAGCATAAAAAAAACTTTTTGCAACTGTTTAGATATATCTAGATAAATATGCTGCTCCTAATGAAGCACCAAAAATTAATATCAGATAAAAGCCAAAAAGTAATATGCTGCGAAATTTGAACTTTTTACTATTTTTCTTTTCTTCCTGCTCCACTTCAAACACTCTTCGCCCTCGTGGAAGAGGCGAAATGCAGAACACTTCATGGTCAGAATATTTTAGAGAGATATATTCGCCAGTTTTTAGATATCCAACCAACTGATTTATTGTATCTGTATCAACCTTGTATTTTTTTGGCATAAGTCGCATTAAGTCATCTATTTCAATAACTTTGTATGAGCCTTCTTTGCATTCTTTATTGATTATTCTCAATAACTCTTCACTACGTTTATCTAACACATACATATTATGAGCAAAAAATAATAAATTAATAAAAAATACTTGTTTTTTAACAAGTTGTTTGATATAATCGCTTTGCAATAAAAAAGCATGCCCTCATGGTCAAGCGGTTAAGACGTCGCCCTCTCACGGCGGAATCTAGGGTTCGATTCCCTATGGGGGTACCAAAAAATCAAAAAACAGCAAATGCTGTTTTTATTTTTACTCTTTACCTAAATCTTGAGCAACCTGTTCTTTGTTAAATTCTTCACTTATTTCATTGTAGTTTTTGATTATTTTATCGACATAACATACTTTTGCATAATCGAAAAGGTGCATTGTTATCGCTGGAATATTCCCAAATCTTTCATTGTATAAAGTTTCTGTTGTTGTTAAAGTGTCTTTCCCTGTTTCGTCTACTTTTTTAATTTCAGCGAGAACATCTTTTATTTCAGTATCAATGTTTTTATCTTCTCGTAAAATAACATTCTTTACGTACGCCTTATTTTGTTCTAGCTGCATGATAGTAAACCTTTGGTCTTCAGCATTATTCAAATGCGCTTTAAGTTCAATAATGTCTTGAACCCTATCTAATGCTTTGTCTATCTTATCTGCTTTTTTCTCATCTGGCACCATATAAATCATATATTCACCTCTCTTTATTATGATAACACATTAATAATAAACTTGCAATCAAACATCTAATCTTCTTCTATTAAAGTTTCGTAGACATTTTCGTAAATTGTTGGGGCTTTCTCTCTCCAAAGTTTTACTGCATTGATTGCGCTTGAACGAGATGGCGCATGAAATTCAATGTTAAACATTGGTTCATTTGCCAATGGAGAACGAATTCTTAAACGAAGATTGTAAGAGCCATCTTCAAGTTTTTCATAGTCTGCAAGATATTCTTGCGAACGTTTAAAAATCAACCTATTTTGTTTTGTGAATTCGGTTATTGTTTCTCTCATTTCAAATGGTATTCTTCTGTAAAAATGTGACAAACAATTTCTACCTTCATAAGTAATTGTATATCTTGGATCTTCTTCACCTTGGTCAAAATTATATATAAAACCTGCATCCAGAAGAGAAAATAAAATTTCCTTACATTCCATATAATTAATCCAATTGTTTCTGCTTGAACAAATATCCAAAATAGAGTTTTCCGCAAGCGGAATTTCTATCTTTTCTAATACAAACAACAAAACTAATTTACTAACCGTTGAATCTGAACTGATGTTCATTTTTTCTCCTGTACAAATTTTATCACAATTTTATCTATTCGCAAATATATTTGCTTGCTCCAATAATTTTTCCTGAGACTTTTTGCTTCCCCTCGCTCAAACGATTTTCAAGCGGAATACTATCAATCAGCTTAACTTTATCTTCAAACTCAACTGCAATATTGTCATCAGCATCAGTAAAGTTAGCATAAACTAAGCCTTTACCTTTTCCATTCAGCGAAATTGAACGCAAACCTTTTCTATATCTTGCGGAAAGCCCAAACTCAGCAACAAGAACACGCTTTGCAAAGCCCTTATCTGTAAGCACAACTAAATTTCCGTTTTTGAGTACCTGTGTAGCATAGATAATTTTATCGTCTGTTTCAAGATTTATACCCTTCACTCCACCAGAAACACGTCCTTGAATAGGAATGTCGCCTTTTTCGCAATTGAGAACCATTGTCAGCTTAGATACAAATAATATTGAACCGCGATCATTGTATTCTTCAACGCCAATAACCTCTTCATTGTCTTTTATCTTAATCGCTTGAAAATACGCTTTTGCAATATCATAATCGCCCAATAATGAACGTTTTACCATACCTGATGATGTGAAGAAAATCAATTCTTTACCTTCAAGATTTTCTGGCAATTCAATTATTTTAATTGGCAAGTCATCGGTTGCTATTCTTTTATCAATAGATTTTAAAGTTGCACCCTTGTCCTTCCATTTCAATTCAGAGATATTCCCCGCAATGGTCTTATAGCAATTTCCTTTGTTTGTAAAAATCAAAACTTTTTGCGTGTTTTTGACTTTCAAAAGTTGTGTGTGTACGTGTGCAGTTGTTGTGTTTTCATTAACTTCTTTCTGTGCTAAGCCATAATTTTTCAAAGGAATTGATTTGATTGTTTTGTCTGCTGTAATTGCTAACATGACATCACTTTCAACAAGAACAGGCTCAACCTTTGTCCTTATCGTTGGTTCTATAACAGTCTTTTTGTCTATTTGGCTCATACGATTTGACTTAAATTTTCTCTTAATTTCTAAGATTTCTGTTTTTACAATTCCTAATTGCAATCTTTTACTGTCATAAATTTTTGTAAGTTGTACAATCTTCTCTTTGAGTTCTTTTAATTCTTCAATGAGTTTTGTGACTTCAAGATTTACAAGTCTAGCCAGACGCATATCGAGAATTGCCTGTGCTTGTTT
>CAYJAO010000063.1:0-3976 GCA_964368355.1 uncultured Lachnospiraceae bacterium
ATTTAGTAAAGAGAAATAATATTGATTTATTTATTTTAGATAAGGAATTCAACATTTTTGATGAGGGTGAAAAATCTCTAGTTGATATCTTAAACACCGAAACAAAATACGAGGGATATATAAAACAGCAAAATGATGAAATTGAAAAAATGAAAAAGCAAGAAGATGTCTTGCTCCCTTATAATTTAGACTACTCAAAAATAAAAGGGTTAAGAATTGAGGCACAACAAAAATTAAATAAAATAAGGCCGCTATCTCTTGGACAGGCTTTAAGGATATCTGGAGTATCTCCTGCAGACATAACTGTACTTTCCATATATTTAAAAACGCAATTAAGGGAATAAAATGAAAGAATTGATAAAAAAACTTTTTTTAGAGAACAGTTTAGACATAAATGACGAAAAAGCATTGAAATTCGATGAATTTTATCGTTTTTTAGTACAAAAAAACGAAAAAATTAATTTAACTCGAATTATAGAAAGAGAAGATGTTGCCAAAAAGCATTTTTTAGATTCAATTTCCGCAAAAAATTTTATTCCACAAAATTCTAAAATAATCGATATAGGGGCTGGGGCGGGCTTTCCATCAATTCCTTTAAAGATCATGAGGGATGATTTAAGTTTTACTCTTATAGATAGTGTTAATAAAAAGGTGGATTTTTTAAATTCCGCCACAAATATGCTTGACTTAAACA
Organism: uncultured Lachnospiraceae bacterium; assembly: GCA_964368355.1. Classification (GTDB taxonomy): domain Bacteria; phylum Bacillota; class Clostridia; order Christensenellales; family UBA1242; genus UMGS687. The sequence continues at coordinate 695 of CAYJAO010000063.1, forward strand.
ATATAATAGCAATTCATGCTCGAGCGGAAGATCTGGCTCATGAAAATAATTACAGAGAACAATTTGATATCTGTGTCGCTAGAGCCGTTGCGGAGTTAAATATATTAATAGAATACTGTCTTCCATTTTTAAAGCCCAACGGAATGCTTATTGCTTACAAAAGCGAGCGGGCTCAGGAAGAGATAAACAATGCGCAAAAGGCACTAAATGCTTTAAATGCAAAGATTGAAAAAATTTACGAATATAAGATAGAAGATGACAGAAAGAATTGTTTAGTTATAATAAGGAAACAGGGGCGCAATAGTAATCAATACCCAAGGCGCGGAAACAAACCAAGAAAAGAACCTTTAATTTAGCAAAACGCAAATAATTAATTGCGTTTTTTTTATATTAATGATAGTATATAAATATACTACTTATTAAATATGTGCAGGAGAAATTATGGGTAAAATAATAGCATTTACTAATCAAAAGGGCGGAGTTGGAAAGACAACAACTTGTGTTAATATGGCTGCCTACATGGCTGCTATGGGTAAAAAGATCCTTTTAATTGATATGGACCCTCAAGGGAACGCAACAAGCGGTATCGGCATTGAAAAAGCCCCCGATCTAAAAACCATCTATAATGTAATTGATGGAGATTCTTATATTGAAGAAGTTATTTTAAAGACTTGTATACAAGGCCTTGATTTCATTCCCGCAACAGTTGATCTGGCTGGGGCTGAGATTGATTTGGTGCAGATGCCAAATCGTGAAAATATCATAAAAAACAGACTGGTGCGCATCAAAAACTCATATGATTATATTTTTATTGACTGCCCTCCTTCATTGGGGTTGCTTACAGTTAACGCTTTGACGTCAGCAGATTCAATAATTATTCCTATTCAATGTGAGTTTTTTGCTCTTGAAGGCTTGACTCAACTTATGAACACGGTCAAATTGGTTAAAAAACATCTAAATTCATCGATTGATGTCGAAGGTGTTGTGCTTACAATGAAAGATTCCAGAAGTAATTTGATAGTTCAAGTGGGTGAAGAGATAAAAAATTTCTTTGGAACTAAAGTTTTCAACACGACTATTCCTAGAAATATAAGGTTAGCGGAAGCTCCAAGCCATGGAGTTCCAATCGGGCTCTATGACCCAAGTTCAAAAGGGGCTAAAGCATATCTGGCATTAACTGAGGAACTTTTAGAGAGGAATAAAGATAAATTTAATAAAATTTCTACAAAAATAAAAAATGATGGAGGAACAAATGATTAAAAAGGGATTGGGAAGGGGTTTAAATGCTCTATTGTCTATTTACGACGAGGAAGAGGCTGAAGAAAAAACAGAAACTACAGAAAGAAAGATCGTCTCCGAGGGAGGAATTGAAGGGGTTGATGTCGCTTTAATATACGCGAATCCAAATCAGCCAAGAAAAAACTTTGATGAAGCCGCATTAAAAGAATTGGCCGCATCCATTAAAATTCACGGAATTATTCAACCCATCGTTTTAAACAAGGAAGATGGCGGGAAGTTTATGATAATTGCGGGCGAAAGACGTTGGCGCGCTGCAAAAATGGCTGGATTAACACAAGTCCCAGCGTTTATTAGAAATTATACACCTAAACAAATAAAAGAAATATCGATCATTGAGAACCTACAAAGAGAAGATTTAAATCCTGTTGAAGCTGCAAGAGCCATCAAACAATTGATGGAAGAATATAACCTTACACAAGAGGCGGTTTCCGACAGAATTGGTAAAAGTAGACCAGCAATTGCCAACACGCTCAGATTATTAACTTTGCCAGCAGATGTGGTCGATATGATTGAAAAAAACAAACTCAGTGCGGGCCATGCAAGATGTTTAGTGTCTTTGGCTAGCCCTTTGGACCAAACTAAGGTCGCGCAAGCAGCAATTAATAAGAAATTGTCAGTTAGAGAACTTGAAAAACTTGTAAAAAATATATTATATCCATCTAAAGAACGTCCAAAATCAGAACAAAGTCTTGAATTGAGAAGTATGATTAACGATATGCAACGCATGTTTGCTACAAAAGTATCTGCAATAGGGAACGACACAAAAGGTAGAATATATATTGACTATTATAGTAAGGATGATTTGGATAGGATTGAGGAATTGATGCAGCTAATCAATAAGAAAACATTAACATTAAAGGATCTATCCTTAATTAACAAGAAATAAAAAACGTTTCACGTGAAACAATATGAGAAAATGTTTCATGTGAAACAAAGCAATCATTCCGGCTTAATGGTAAAAATCTTTAATTTAAGGCAATATCTAGCAAACGAGGAAATTATCGTAAAAATACTTGGAAATCGATAAGAATTAAGATTTTTTGCAACGAAAATTACAGTATTTATGCCATAAAATATACAGAAACATTATATACATTAGAAATAAAATATTACATAGAATATTTTATGGGATAAAAGTAAATATTATTTAAAGGAGAAATAATGAAACAAATAAAACAAAATGGCTATGGTAAAATTTTAATAACAATAATAGCTTTGATGCTGGTTGGGTTATTAATCTACTCGGCTTTTATGGGCACGGGTTCTTATGGCGAAAAAATAGAAATAAATACATTTAAGAATATGCTTACGGAAGAACAAGTAACGCATGTTTATTATTATGACGGCGTCTATCGCATAAGGAAAGGGAATTCCCAAATTAAAGAAGAAGATTTCCCAGCGTACTCTGATTATTATTGCGAAGTGGCAACTTCTGCCACTGTAGAAGAAATCACTGCCTTAATGGATTCAGATGTCAAATATACAGAAGAGCAAACTAAACCCTCTTTGCTTTCAACGATAATGCCTTACATTAGTTTAGCTTTAATAATAATAGTCGCCTTCTTCTTGTTTAAGGCGATTATGAAAGGGAACGCTGGCACTATGTCTTTTGGTAAAAGTAAGGCGCGTCCAAATGAAAACGTAAAGGTTAGGTTTGGAGATGTTGCTGGCGCCGATGAGGAAAAGGCTGAGCTTCAAGAAGTTGTTGAATTCTTAAAGAATCCACAAAAATTTACAAACCTTGGGGCGAGAATTCCAAAAGGCGTGTTGTTGGTTGGCCCTCCAGGGACCGGTAAAACATTATTAGCAAAAGCAGTTGCTGGAGAAAGTAATGTACCATTTTTATCCATAAGCGGTTCTGACTTTGTTGAAATGTTTGTTGGCGTTGGCGCTTCTAGAGTTAGAGATTTGTTTGAACAAGCAAAAAAGTCTAGACCTTGTATAATATTTATTGATGAAATTGATGCTGTTGGTAGACAACGT
>CAYJAO010000064.1:0-1608 GCA_964368355.1 uncultured Lachnospiraceae bacterium
ATACAATTAGGCTTCGCGAACGTGGAAAAATGTTGGCAGCAAATAATAATTAATATTTAAAAGTCTCAAAATTGTTTTGAGATTTTTTATATATTTCATGCAATAAAAAAATACCAAATTGGTGTTTAGTTTAATGTTATATAAAACAATCTTTTCGTTAAGTTTAATTTTGCTAATTTGCAAAGTTTTTCAAAATCATTATCGCTTTCTTTTATCTCCGCTTCTTGATATATGTCATGGCGGGAGTTGTCCTTTAAGATATCTCTAAATATTTGGAATAATTCTTTTGAACGCAAATCTTTGCTATTTCTCAAATTATAAAGTCTCATGGTTATATATATTTCAATGGCTTTGCTCTCATCCTCTAAAAATGAATTATAGCAATATTCTTCTCCATCAAAACTCAGTTCGCCAAGTTTATAATTCTCATAATTCAATGCTATTGTCATTCATGCCCCCAACATTTGAACTTGCCGCGCTTGCTTTAACTGCATGATTTTTCTTATTTAATACTTTATCAATTCGTTTTATCTTGTAATCATAGAATTCACTCATAAAATATTTTTGTCCTTCAGAAAAATTACAAGAGTATGTTTCTGCTTGGTCAAACATTTCTTTTATGTCAATATTCTTCAATGTTTCATAGGTTTTTGACAGTTCTGGGTTATTCTTAATTTCCTCGGCCAATTCCTCTTCAAATGTAACTACTCGCTCTTTATCATTACTGAAAGCGTTGAATAAACTTCCAGTATCATCATCGCGAAGCAATTCTATATCACTAGTCACACTCTTTATGCCTAACATAGGATTCATGCCTACTGTTTGCATAAAATAATTTGAAACATTTTTTGAACGCTTTAATTGCTCTGCCAAATTGTCCATCTTTTTCTCGCCATAATTTAGCATGAAAGCCGCACCATTATCGTACAAAGGCGCAAGAGATATTTCATCTCCTTCCTTTATAAATGTGACATTGAATATATGCCTATCTCTTTGGTTAACCATGTAATCAAAAAGTGCCATTTTTAACAAATCGTTTTTAATCTTTTCAGCGTCGCAATTAGGGAAAATCATCTTTAACGCTCTGCAATAAAATTTAACCGTGTTCTGTAAAGGTAATACCTTGCCTTTTTCATTATCATAAATATGATCAGCATATAAGTCCATCAAAGTTTTGCCAGAAATTTCCTCTATATCGCCATTATACATTTTGCGATAGTTTTTAGAAACAACGCCGCGTTGCTCACCATTTTCACTCATGTAGTTGGCTAAAACATACGTGACTGTTTTTAGCCCTGCCTTTTTTGCAAACAAAGAAATAAAAACTTCTCCCTCGTTTTCAAGAGATGTATCATTGAGGCATGATTTATATAAAAATTCTTCGTCTAGCCAAAATTTATCTCTTCTGCCACGAGAATCAAAAGATCTTGACATTATATGTCCATTTACTGATACTAAATCAGCATAAGCCTTTTTAATTATAACTGGCACTATTTTTTCATTCATATTGTTATTATACCCCAAAGCTGCCAAAAAGTCAATATCTAGTTAATAAAAAACAAACCGAGGGTTTGATTTATGCTTTTTTGGTGCACCAGAAGGGATTCG
>CAYJAO010000064.1:1708-3816 GCA_964368355.1 uncultured Lachnospiraceae bacterium
AAAAAACAAACCGAGGGTTTGATTTATGCTTTTTTGGTGCACCAGAAGGGATTCGCTCCGCTGCATGCGCAGCTATCACGCCTGGTCCTAAAAAACTTGCCCATTGGGGCAACTTTTTTCACGGACACGTTCGAATCCTTTAATTATTAAACAAAATAAAAAAACAAACCGAGGGTTTGATTTATGCTTTTTTGGTGCACCAGAAGGGATTCGAACCCCTGACCTTTGCCTTAGAAGGGCACTGCTCTATCCTACTGAGCTACTAGTGCATAACTTTTTTTCAAGCAGTGTTGATATTATCACAATATTCATTCAATGTCAATAAAAAATTATACAAATTTTGCTTTACTTTATGTATTCTTTGTATTAAATTATTTTAAAATAAAATTATAAATTAAAGAGGTGCTTTGTGAAAATCGTCTTAATAAGTGTGACAGATTGACCCGGCGGAGAAATGGCTGACCAATTAAACGCCTATGAAAATATGTAATTATTAAGATAAAAAGCCAGGCATATCGCTTGGTTTTTTTAGTTAAACTTTATTTCTCTATACAATTTGTCAATTCAAAAAGTTTTAGATGTTTCTTTGCCTTTTGATATATTTTTTCAGTAATTATTTGATTTTGTTTTACCACTATTTCCCCATTGAGCCCGTATATTGTTTCTTTCGCTGTTTTGCCTATTATTGATTTGGGATTGGCTAATAATCTTCGCGGCAAGACTATTTGATTTTTTACTCTTGGAATAATTTTTTCATTTTCAACAACTTGATTAATTCCTTCACTCTTAATTTTTTCATCTCCGAGAAAACTAGTTTGATCATAGTTATTGCTCATAATAGGAATTTGCGAAATGTCTGGTTCTTCCAGATCTAATATGCTAACTTTTATATTTGGCAAATTTGCAACCATAATTTTGTTTTTTGTTTTCATTTTAGAAATATTTACTTTGTTTTGGTTTGTGTCAAAAACAAGTATATCTTTTCCAATATTTATCATGGCGTCAGCGGGCAAAACGATGCCCATATTTGTCTCAAAAGAAACTGCTTTGAAATCATCGTCACAATATAGGTCTATAATTTTCCCTAAATTTTGTGCATCAATAGAAATTGCATCTTGATTTATTATTTCATTGTCTTTTGAAAAACTCATCGCCTCAATATAATCAAGATTTTTTATCATGACATTATCTTCGCCAACACAAAAAATCTTATTGCTCTTTAAAAAGTGCTCATGTGTTTCTGTTTCGTCATCAAAAAGATAAAAGCCGCTTATTCTTTTATTCTTTTTATCGTACAAAAAATTTTTTATTGTCCCTACATTAATTCCTTCGTATATAGTATAAACTGGTTTAGAAATTATTTCCGAAATTTTAAACATATCGCCTCCCTGACCACATGCACTTAATCTAATTTATTTTATAAAAATTCTTTTTATGCAACAGTTGCATTTTTCGCTATAATATGCTAATATTCTTATAAAAGAGGTGTGGAGGAATTATGTGTTTTACAAGACGTCTTAAAGAAATCAAACCAAATCTTAATATAAACTCAAAAGAAATGGTAGTTTATCAGCCATTTAAAAAGAACAAAATTTACTTTGGACAAAAAATTTACACTCCTCGCAACTTTGCATTTGCAATCACAAAGAATGGCAAGGTCTTAGATATACTCTCAGAGAAAATCATACTCAATATGAAGACTATCCCTAAAACAGTGCAAGCCCTAGGCTTATACAAGGTAGACAAAAAAGGCAAATCTCCTAAATACTTCGAATGCGATGCGTATTTCGTAAACTTAAATTTATTTGAAAAATTTGCTTGGCAAACAAATGGCAGTGTCGAGTTAGAAGAAAGACATTATGGCATATATAAAATTTCAAGCAATGGACAGGCTGAATTTAAAGTAAAATCCCCTGAAAAATTACTTACTTTCTTACTAACACAGATGGGAATTATAAGTTCAATAGAAACAAATAAAATAGTTTCTTCCTATATAAACGAAAGAATTAGTAGAATTTTAGAAAAGACCAATCCTTCATCAAAAGATCTTTATTTAAAAGATCAAAAATTAATTAAATTAATATTTGAAAAACTTACAGAGTGGTTAA
>CAYJAO010000065.1:0-3746 GCA_964368355.1 uncultured Lachnospiraceae bacterium
GTCATCACTTATAATTCTAGCAGCACGCCGATCAAATTCAGCAGAGACAATAAAAGAAGTCCTTACGAACTTCTTTTTATATTAATAAAATAACTTTATTTTTTATCTCAAAAAACTTACTAAAAATTAGGTATTGACGTCGATATATTTTTATGGTAAACCCACTATTGTCAGGTGATTATGAACGCAATTTACAATTTTTTAACAATTGTACATGTTTAGTTAAAAGAAGAAAAGACGAAAATTTAAAAGACAATTACTCTGATTTAAAATTAAGCAAATAATTTTAATGAAATTTTGTTTTTTTGTGAGCAAGGCTATATAATTTAATAAATTAAGTGGAGGAACTTTTATGCATTTGTTACAGTTAGAAAAAAATATATTGAAAATATCAACAAAGAAGATTTTGTGGTGAGAGAAGATTATGTTATCTATGGTGATAATGGGGACGAATGTTTTTCTATACGGAACCATTACGAACCGATAAGTTTTGACTCCCAAAAAGAGATTATTCTTGCACATCTTGTAAAAAGAGAATGGGTTAAAACAATGCTTAATAAAGACTATGTTGATGAAGTACAAAGTTTTAGAGATAAAAATATAAACAAGGAAATAGGATACATTTTATTTCAAAAATCAGGTCAATTAACGCAAATAATCAACCAGCTTTCTTCAAGAGAACTCTAATCTTATAAATCTAATTAAACAACTGATAATTAATCAGTTGTTTTTTATTATGTTCTTGCTTTTTTATTGCTATAATTAGATATAAGTTAAATTTTTGAAAAGCATATATTCGCATTAGCAATCCAGCCAATTATGAGCGATTTGTTTAATTCCATTGCCAATTTTTTATCTCTGGCATATCTTCGCCAACGCCACGGATATAGTCATGGTGAAGTCTCAACTTTTCGTTCATTTCCAAAATTATTTCTTTCTTCAATTTTTTATCAATATCTAAATACTCTATCGCTTGGAGAACGAGATGATATCTGTCTATCTTGTTTTGTACACGCATATCAAACGCGGTAGTTATAGTCCCTTCTTCCATATAACCATGTGCGTGTAAATTTCTGTTTTGACGGTTGTATGTCAATTCGTGAATTAATTTTGGATAGCCATGGAAATTGAAAATAATGTGCTTATCTACTGTGAATAACCTATTATATTCTTGATCCGACAACCCCTCTCTATTTCTTGATTCAGAGACCAATTTTTCAAGATCAACAATGTTGATAAATCTAATATTTATATTTTCTATTTTTTCTTTCAAAATTTTTGTCGCAGCCAATGCTTCAATTGTTGGGGTATCGCCACAACAAGCGATAACTATATCTGGCTTATTTCTATCGCCAACGCAGGCAAAGTCCCAAACGCCTAAACCCTTTTTACAATGCTCTTTTGCTTGTTTAATTGTCAACCATTGATAGCTTGGATGCTTAGAAGCAACTATGGCGTTTATGTGATTTTTACTCTTCATACAAGTCTCAAAACAAGCCAGTAAACTGTTTGCGTCGGCAGGCAAATACATATGAATAATATCAAATTTTTTATTGTTAATGTGATCCAAAAATCCCGGATCTTGATGCGTAAACCCGTTGTGGTCTTGTTGCCAAACATTTGATGTGAGTAATAAGTTTAAAGAAGAGATTGGTTTTCTCCATGGCAATTCATTGCATACTTTAAGCCATTTTGCATGTTGAGAGACCATACTATCCACTACCCTAATAAACGCTTCATAACTTGCGAAAACGCCGTGCCTGCCAGTCAAAAGATATCCTTCTAACCAGCCTTCACACATGTGCTCGCTGAGATAAGAATCCATTATTTTCCCATCTGTTGATAATTTATCATCGGATGCTAAAATTTCGCCATTAAAATCTCGATTTTCAACTTCGAAAACCTTTTGTAATCTGTTGCTTATTACTTCATCTGGGCTAAATAATCTAAAATTATTATTTTCAGCATTCAGTTTAAAAATATCTCTTATATATCCACCAAGTTCTAACATGTCCTGTGCTTTAATTTGACCCGGTTTGTCGAGTTTCACGGCATACTTCTCAATTTTTGGTAGTTTTAAAGATTTTAATAAAAGCCCGCCGTTCGCGTTTTTATTTGCGCTAATTCGCTTTCCACCCTTTGGTAAAATATCTCTTAATTCTTTATTTAATCTGTAATTTTTATCAAATAATTCTTCTGGCTTGTAACCCTTTAACCAATTTTCAAGTTCTTGTAAATGCTCTTCTTTTGTCATATTAATTGGTATTTGATGCGCCCTAAAACTTCCTTCAATTTCTTGCCCGTCAACAACTTTTGGTCCAGTCCAACCCTTTGGAGTCTTAAGTATTATCATTGGCCAAATAGGTCGTTTTTTATTGCCCTTTTCGCGTGCATCTTTTTGAATTTGCTTTATTTTTTCTATACATATATCCATGGCCTCAGCCATTTTGACATGCATCTTTTTAGGGTCGTCGCCTTCAACTAAATGTGACTCATAACCATAACCTCTAAACAAATCTAACAACTCTTTTTTAGATATTCTCGCTAAAACAGTAGGGTTGCTTATTTTGTAACCATTCAAGTGTAATATGGGTAAAACCGCGCCATCATTCTTCGGATTTAAAAATTTATTTGAATGCCACGATGTCGCAAGTGGCCCCGTTTCCGCTTCGCCGTCTCCCACAATAACCGTTGCAATTAAAGATGGGTTGTCTAAAACCGCACCAAAGCCATGTGACAAAGAATACCCTAGTTCGCCCCCTTCATTAATCGACCCCGGCACTTCTGGAGCCGCGTGGCTTGAAATACCGCCAGGGAAAGAAAACTGTCTACACAATTTTGTCATGCCAATTTTGTCTTGCGAAATTTCTGGATATATTTCACTATATGCACCTTCAAGATAGGAATTTGATACAAAAAAGTTTCCGCCGTGACCCGGTCCAGAAAGCAACATCATGTTTAAATCATATTTATTTATTACTCTATCTAAATGCGCGTAAACAAAATTTTGCCCCGCTACAGTGCCCCAATGCCCAACTATTTTTTTCTTGACATCATCTCTCGAAATTTTCTCTCTCAACAATGGATTTTTTAAAAGATACAATTGCGCTACAGAAAGATAATTTGCCGCGCGAAAATACTTATCTAATTTTTCAAAATATTCTTTTGAGTTATACGAAAACTTTTCCATTTTTATCCCTCTTCTTTATTTTACGCTTTTATTGTAAATTTACAAAATGTCTATCAATGTTTTTCTAAAACAATCAAACTTTCAACATTTACAGTTTATGGAAACATACTAAACGACTGAATCTTTTAATTCTAAAGCAATCCCCATCAAACTTCTTGCCAATGTGTTTGGATTACATGAGAGATATATATTATTTTTTTAGCTTTGCATTTATTGACAGTATTTATTGTCTCTTCATCAACTCCACTGTTTGGTGAGCCAAGAGCGGATATAAGGGCTTCATAAATTTTATTCACTAACAAAGGCAATTCTTTTACACAATCACCATTAATGTTTGTCATATTTTTAATCGAGTCCCTTTCCATTAATTTCATTATATCACAATAAATTTTTACAATTAAACAAATGACTTGCTTATTAAGTAATCTTTATTTTTAATTTTCAAATAAAAAACGGAATTTAAAATTCCGTTAATTTTATTTTATTAAGCCTAAAGCATTTTTAAAAATTGTTGTTGTTTGTTCGCCCGTTGCTAAATTTTTGATTGTTATAAGAT
>CAYJAO010000066.1:0-1541 GCA_964368355.1 uncultured Lachnospiraceae bacterium
TAATAAAAACACCATTAAATCAATGGTGTTTTTTGTTGCAATATTAATTTTATAATCAAGAAGATGGTGTGCTAGGTGGGACATATTCCCAAGTTCCTAACCTATTGATAAAATAATCATCATAATATCCACCAATTATTTCCAAGGCGTCAGGGTATTCGATTACAACCGATGAAAGTTCATATTGCGAAGTTGTAGAATTATACGTTAATTTCTTTTTATAAACAGTAGTTTGCCAAGTCATATATATTGTAATAGAATCATCGTTTTCAAGATAAGCATTTACCTGATAGCCTTTCCCCAAATACACCTGATAAGTTGACTGCCTTTGAGGGAAGAAATAACACCCCCCTAGAGCGTTTGTCGCAATACACATGAATGGACGGTTTGAGTTGTCCTGCCAATTCTTTGCGAAAACTGGACAAATGTCGGTCCAAGTACCCGTTACGTTTGCTCCATCTTTTTGTAAAAACACTAGACCGCTAGATGGGCTAGATGCACTACTTAAACCGGGCAAGTGGTCTGCGCTGGTATTAATAAACGCTACGACCTTAAAAGGATTTTTCTTTTCACCAGGATGGAAGGGAACATATGTGTGACCTTTATAAGACCAAGTAACAAGTGATGCCACTTCATCTATTGGATTTTCTATTCCAATTGAAATAGCAGCCCCAAAGTGGTTTGCAAATAGAAAATAATTTGCAGATGAGTCAATTTCGTATAATTGAGTAGTTGTATTAAAGTCTACTTTGGGTATATATGAGTAATTGAAGGGGAAAAAACGGTTTACGTATAAAGAAACATTTAAGGGCACAACTTTTTCTATTTTTGTAAAAGTTGAAGACAAGTTTGTGTTTGAAACTGGCGAGAGTAGATAAAATCCGCCTTCTTCTGTATTTTTTGTAATGTAATAATTTTCTTTTGAAATAAAAACCTTGAAGCCGTCTTTTCTATTTAATACAATAGGATTTTTTCCTATTATTGTTCCTTTTATAAAAAATATGCTCCCAAAAGATACAAAACTAGTTACGCCACAATCTAGCATAAAAGATATATAATTGTTTTCTTGTTGCGGATAAAAATCATAGTCAAAATGTATCGTTTTTTCGCAATCCCCGGTATATTCCCAAGTTTCTGTTTTTATAGGCGAGCCACTTGTTGATGTGTTAAAAAATGTCTTTAACGTTGCAGTATAAGTGTCGGCAGTTGAGAGTTTTACAGTTATTTCAACACTGATTCTTGTTAAAAATCTCTTTTCGCATATAAAACTTATCCTGTCGGATTTAATAATTGAATAAGATTTTCGAGGTTGAACAAAACTAACACAGTCAAAAAAGGCAGTAGTATCGCAACCGCCAGAACCTTCTAGTTGGGTGACCGTTTCAGTTAGGTCGTTTATATTTGTTGTGAGAGTTTCTGCAGAAGTATTTATTTTTTTATTTAATGAGTTTAATCTTTTTTCAAACTCCTCTAATTTTGAAAGCGTAAAAAATTCAGCATCCATATATCCTCCGTTTTTGTGTTGAGTATAAAATTGATAT
>CAYJAO010000066.1:1641-3722 GCA_964368355.1 uncultured Lachnospiraceae bacterium
TCCTAAAAGTTCGCCGAGTAAATGTTGAGAAATTGAAACTTCTTTATTCATTTTGAATACATTCCCCGTACTAGAGCATTTTACAATAACTTCATTTTTGCCAGGGTAGGAAGAAAGTATTTTTACAACGTTGTTATACAAAGGAATATTTGTTAAATCAAATTTAATATAAAGTTTTTCGTTTTGGCTTTCTTGAACAACCTTTGCGGTTTTCCAAGGAATTATTTCATCCACTATTACAGTTGGCTTTTCACCTTCACGCAAATTTAATTTTCCTTTGATTGTGCCCATAGTGTCTTCAACCAAAAGGGCTTTTAATTTTTTAAAGTTATTAGGGAAGATTGTCAAATCCATTGTTCCGCGTAAGTCTTCAAGTTTTGCAAATCCCATTTCACGATTTCCGTTCTTTGTTATAGTTTTTCGAATGTCGGTGATAATTCCCCCGCAAATAACTTGCATGTCATTTTCAATATTGCCAACATAGGTTTGTGTTTCTTCTTCGTAATCTTCTACTCCTGGTTCCTCTTCTTCAACTATTTCAAGCATGTCTGATGTTAAATTGAAGTTCTTAAACCTATCAATGTATTCATCAAGAGGGTGCCCAGAAAGATAAATTCCCACAACTTCCTTTTCAAATTTTAATTTTGCATCCTTACCAAATTCTTTTATGTTTGGATATTCCAAAGTATCGTCTAAGCTTGATTCTTGTGAAAGAGAATCAAATAATGAAAACTGTCCAGTTGCTTGATTTTTTGCTTCTTGGTTAACTCTATTAACAGCTGTTTCATAAACGCTCATAAGTTGTGAGCGGAGTATCCCAAATGAGTCAAATGCTCCAGCTAATATTAAACTTTCCAAGCAACGTTTATTACGGGCTTGTTGGTCTATTCTCTTTATAAAGTCCATAAAATCTTTGAATGGGCCATTTGCTTCTCGTTCGGCGACGAGATTATCAATTACTGCTATTCCAACATTTTTGACTGCGGCTAATCCGAAACGTAAATTTTTATCTTCAACAGAGAAGTAAGTCTGACTTTTGTTGATGTCTGGTGGAAGGACTTTAAAGCCCTCTTGTTTAACATAAGTGACGTATTTCTTTATTTCATCGGCATTTGTTATTCTATTATTTAAAACTGCGCATAAAAATTCTATTTCGTGATAGCATTTCAGATATGCTGTTTGATAAGCAAGATAAGCATATGCTGCAGCGTGAGATTTATTAAATGCATACTCTGCGAATGATTGCATTTCAGAGAAGACTTTTTCTGCCACTTCTCTTGGAGTCCCCAATTTTACGGCACCTGGTATAGAACTGATGCCTTTTGGATCTTCCCAACCTTCAATAAATTTTGCCCTTTCGGCAGGCATTTTTTCGACTTTCTTTTTGCCCATAATTCTACGGACGTTGTCGGCTTGTCCCATGTTATATCCACCCATGACTTGGAAAACTTTCATAACTTGTTCTTGATAGACAATACACCCATACGTGACGTCAAGAATCTTTTCAAGGCAAGGGCTTGCATATTCAATTTTTTCTGGATTTTGTTTATTTTTTATGTAGCGAGGAATTGAGTCCATTGGTCCTGGTCGATAGAGAGAAACACCAGCGATAATATCTTCTAAACAATCTGGCTTTAAATCTTTCATAAACTTTTTCATGCCCTGGCTTTCAAGTTGGAAGATTGCGTCTGTATTTCCAGAACTTATTAAAGCATAAACATTTGGATCGTTATATTCCATGTTATAGAAGTCTATATCTATATCTTTGTTCTGTTTGACATATTGTAGTGCCTTATCAATATCTGTTAATGTCCTTAATCCAAGGAAGTCCATCTTTAGAAGACCTAGTTGCTCCAATTCAATCATGTTATATTGAGTGGAAATATCTTCGCCACTTCTGGAAAGTGGGACAAATTTATCAACACTGTCTGGAGCAATGAGGGTCCCACAGGCGTGAGTTGATACGTTTCTAGGGCTTCCTTCAAGTTTTATAGCCATGTCAGCTATCTTTTTGATAAATGGGTCATTATCATACATGTCTCGAAGGTCACGAATTATAAACTTGTCATTTTCTGGCTTTC
>CAYJAO010000067.1:0-3656 GCA_964368355.1 uncultured Lachnospiraceae bacterium
TTTTTAAAGAATTTAATAAATTATTCTTATTTAATTTTTCTTGCAACAACATTTCACACACTTCTTTTTTGAAGAAATAATTTGCATTATCTATTTGATCGCCACGACTTTCTGCTTTAGATAATGGTATCAACAAAGTCGGTTTTGATAGTGCTAGCAATTCAAAAACTGAGTTTGCGCCAGCGCGAGAAATGACAAAATCTGCACTGGCAAAAAAGTCTTCTATATGATTGGTATATTCAATGGCATGGTAATTGGGATAAAGAATTTTATCATTCAGCTTGCCCTTCCCCGTAATATGTAAGATATTATAATCTTTAAGTTCTGGCAATGCTTCATACAAGGCTTCGTTGATAACTTTTGCTCCTAAACTCCCACCAAAGAATAGTAGCGTTTTTTTGTTTGGATTTAAATCAAAGCCAACTTTTTCTTTTTCCCCTTTAAATATTTGTTCTCGGACGGGCGAACCTGCATAATAAAATTTCTTCTTTCCTATTGCTGTTTCTTCAAAGGATGTTAATGTTAAGGTAGAGAGTTTACTTATGACCTTATTTGCAAGGCCTAGCGATAAATCTGATTCGTGAGTTATGATAGGAATTTTTAGTTTGCTTGCTGCGATTGCTACAGGAATTGATACATATCCGCCTTTTGAAAAGACGATATCTGTGTTTAATTCTTTCAATATTTTTTTACATGAACTTATAGATTTTATTAATCGATAAGGTATGGAAAGATTTTTAAAAGTTAATTTTCTTACCAGTTTTACCGCTTCAATTTCTATGAATTGGATGTCTTTATATTCTGACGTTAGTTTTTTTTCAATTCCATTTGTGCCAATATAGATGATTTTGTCAAAACACTTCCTGAGTTCTGGAATTAGTGCTAAATTAGGCATTACATGTCCAGCAGTTCCGCCACCGGTTAGAATTATCGTTTTCATGTAATTATATTGTGATTTTTTTATCATATTTATACTTTCATTCGTCTATGCGTTTAAGAGAATCGATGTCGGGTAGTTTTGAAGTTTCAACTTTATCTTCTTTTTTTGAAAATAGTTCTATTAATTGTTTATATTTTGACAGTTCGGGCGAAAGAGAGGCGGTATTGGCTAGGAGAGAATTCATGTTCATTTTGTTGCCTGATAGCAGAGAGAATAATGGCAAAAGTGAAGAAATGTTGCCATTTTGCCCCAGCATTCCGTTTAGTGGACTTTGATTGTTCTGTTC
Organism: uncultured Lachnospiraceae bacterium; assembly: GCA_964368355.1. Taxonomy (GTDB): domain Bacteria; phylum Bacillota; class Clostridia; order Christensenellales; family UBA1242; genus UMGS687. Next base: position 1,227 of record CAYJAO010000067.1, read on the forward strand.
CTGAAAATTTTGAGTGCTGCTTACTTGCTGGTTAGAAAAATTACTTCTTTCTCCCGAGTTCAAAGGTTCTGGGTAAAAACAAGGATTTGTATCTTGTACCGGTTCTTGTTGTGGTTTTTGTTGATTTAGCATCCCACCAAATTGATTTAATAAAGTTTTGAAATCCATATTCCCTCAAATTATATGTACAATAAAAAATTCTAAATTAAATTTTATGATTTATCGACAATATATATATATGAATTCATATAATAAATTAGTTAATGTTTGGAGGGGAAATGGGGAAAAGTTTATCTGAATTTGCTAATAAAAAAGGCTCTGAAAATCCGCGAGTCAGTGAGACGAATGAGAAAATTGTAAAAGAAAAAGAAATAGATGAAAAGAAAACTAAAGAAAAAATAGACCAATTTTCAAAAATGTCTCAGAACCAATTAATGAGTGAATTGTTTAAAGAAGTTGGCAAACAAAAACAAGGTGGGACATTTGATTTTCAAAATTTGGCCAACAAAATTGAAAGCATAAGGCCCATGCTAACAGAAGAACAAATCTCTAATATTGACAAGTTGCTGAAACAAATAAAATAAAAGAGAGAAACACTTATGAAAAATTTAAAAAAGATTGATCCTAAATTGTTTGATGCTGTTGCGTTAAATTTAGATTCAAAAATCGAGTGTATTGCTTATGTAAAAGACATTACCAAAGCAAAAAAATATTTTTTGAAAGAGGAAATCATATCAGAATTTCCATTTATTGATGCGTTAGGGCTAAAAATAAAGAGCGATAAATTATTCGAAGTCTGTAATTATAACTGGGTGAAATGTATCACCAAACAAAGCAATGTTTTGGCACTAATGAATGTGTCAAGAGATGTGTTGGGGGTTGAAGGTGGCTTAAAAGGCGATGGTGTGACTATTGTCTATATAGATACTGGAATTGCTCCGCATTTAGATTTTACACTAAAAAGTAATCGAATATTGAATTTTATTGATTTAATAAAAAATAAAAAGAGGCCTTATGACGATAATGGACATGGGACTTTTGTGAGCGGAGTAGGAAGCGGGAGCGGAATTGCTAGTGGTGGAAAATATGCAGGCATAGCGCCCAATTCAAATATTATTTCCATAAAGGCATTAAATGGCGATGGCGAGGCTAGTGCCGTTAAGATACTTGAAGGCATGCAGTGGGTTTACGACAATGTCAGCAAGTATAATATACGGGTGGTTTGCATGAGTTTTGGAAGTGAGCCTTTGGGGGTGAACGACCCGATCATGAAAGGGGCAGAAGTTTTATGGAACAGGGGAGTTGTGATGGTGGCGGCGGCGGGAAATAGCGGGCCCGAATATGAGACTATAAAATCGCCGGGGATTAGTAGCAAAATTATAACAGTGGGCGGGTTTAATGACAATAGAAATGGCGACGAGTATGATGTAAATAAATTTGAAATCGCAAACTTTTCATCGCGAGGGCCCGCATTTAGAAGATATAAACCAGATTTGGTAGCCCCAAGCGTAAATATCGCTTCTTGTTCAAATGGGACGCAAGAACAATATACAACCATGAGCGGAACAAGCGTCGCCACTCCTATGATAGCGGGAATGTCGGCTCTATTAATAGAAAAACAACCTAAATTGACTCCCGAACAGGTCAAATATAAGTTGCTCTCAGTATGTAATGGCATCTCTTTTAATAGAAACTTGGAGGGGCTTGGATACCCCAAATTTTAATCCGCAAAACAAGACAAATACAACTATTTTAATCTAAAATAAGATAAGGACTTTATGCCATATCTTTTAGTTATTAACAATTCATAGCCTTCAAATTCAAGTGCCGTTTTTGACTCATGTTCGCATATGACCATACTTTTACTTATCAACAATCCTTTTTCTCTTAAAAGATTCATTGCTGGCTCATAAAATTTACTTTTATAAGGCGGGTCAATATACACAAAATCAAAGGGATGGTTTAACTGATTTAATGCAGAAATATAATCGCATGGAAGCATCAAGATGCTTTCTTCTTTTTCATTGTTTTTATACAGTATATTAATATTATTTTGGATTATTTGATAGTTCTTTCTATCTTTTTCAACAAATACAACTTCTTTTGCCCCGCGAGATAACGCTTCAATTCCTATTGAGCCACTACCCGCAAACAAGTCAAGAAAGGAACAGTTTGGAATATCAAATTGTATCTTGGAAAAGAGCCCTTCCTTTACTGCGTCGGCAGTTGGACGAGTCTTTTCATTAGAAATGAAATCTAATCTTCTTCCTTTAAATTTCCCTGCAATTATTCGCATAGCACCTTATCTCTTAAATTCCTATTTTTCTCAGTTTTTTATTATGTTAAACACAATAACAAACAACCAACACTTTGTCAACACTTTATCAACATAAAAAAACTAAAAATTTTTTAAAAAATGTATGTAAAACG
>CAYJAO010000068.1:0-3651 GCA_964368355.1 uncultured Lachnospiraceae bacterium
AGCATGTTGTTCATTTATTTTTTTACTTCTTAAAAGATAGAGTACTGAATGTTTTAGATTTTCAGATAATAAGTAATATTCGTTTTTACTATCAATTTTATCCCCATGGACTATAGAACTTCTTAAATTATATGAATCATTAAATATTTTTGTTATGAGTATTTCATTAATACATTTGTCTTTAGCATATCTATTAATAAAATTTAAACATTTATTTCATTTGACTATTTTTTTTTTTTTGATAAACTTAGCCTAAGTGAGGTGAAATATGCAAATGACAATTGGTAAGAAAATTATAGTTTTAATTCTTTTTACAGTGCTTGTTGTAGGGCTAGGCGCAGGAGGATATCTTCTTTATAAAAACAATAACAATACAACTGAAGGTACAAATATGACTGTGGCGGAAGCAAGAGGACTAATAACAACAGTTTGTGAAGATTTAGGGTGGTATACAGAGTCAGAAACAGAGCAACAATCTTCAAATATAGGCAATGGAAATATTAGTACATTATCTATGGATTATGAAGATTTGGATTCCAGTGCGGGTTATGAAAGTTATAGAAGCAGTCTTTTTAACGAAAACGAAGATTTCGTGAAAGTAAATTTTTTAATTGCTAGAATAGCTTTTGAAAATAGTGATCTTCAAGAAGGGGTTTTCTATTCTTCGACAGCTTCAAATTACGGAACTGAATATACTATGTTGTTATATTTTACTATTAGTCAAAATTCAGTATATATTTCAATAAAAAATGCAAATTCTGATTCTAGAGTTGATTATGTCTTAACTAAAGATTCCGAAGATTCTTGGACATTGAATGGGTATACAAACGGTTTAATGTCTTCAGAGAGTTTAATTTATGGAACAGATAATACTTATTTACATTACATAATAAAGAGTGTTTCTTCGGAAGTCGTTCAATATACGGAAAACAATGTATGTTTTAACGCAGAGATAGAAGATGCAGGAGATATAATATTAACTGATATTTTAAGATTACAAATTCATGATTGTAATTTATCGGACTATAAAAGATATCGCTATACTTATTATAGTTACAGTGGGGTTGGTGATAGCGGAATAACCGCTACAGAGGTAGTTGATAGTGCTAAATCAACTTTTACTGATTGGAATTTGATAGACAGGATAGATTTTACAAATAGGGCTTTTATAGAAAAAGATTTTCTTGAGCAATTATATATTTATTTAGGTTATATAGAAGAATAAATAAATGAGATGGACTTTACAGTCCATTTTTTATGAGTTTTACTAGCCAAAACTTCTGATAAAGAAACGCCTTACTATATGGCTCTTTTGACATCACGATTTTTGGCAAAAGATTAATTAAATAAAGAAAGTTTAATATTTGCAAAATATTAGTATGTTTTTTCTAGAATAAAGTTGCGAAAGCTTTTAAGTATATACATCGATTAATTGGGGTATTAGTTGCTTTTTGTTAAAGGGTTTCTTGTAATAAAAAGTCAATTATGCTTATAATTTTTATGCCGTTATAGACGTTTCCTGCTGTGTAGTCATCAAGTGTTATTATAAATTTTTGATAATGATCTTTAATTGCATTAAGCGGTTCTAATTCACGCTTGAGTGTATTTGGGTCGGTTAAATTTGTAGCAACTTGATAGTATAATGTTTCATTCTTGTTCTGGACAACAAAATCAACTTCTTTTGTATCAACTTTGCCAATAGTAATTTTATCGTCTTTACCAACCGTTATGCTCTTAGGGTTTCTTCTTAAAAGTTCTAAATACACAATATTCTCTAAGACATGCCCTAAATCCGTTTCTTTGTTTGACAGAAGCATATTCCGGAGCCCAACATCAACAAGATAATATTTTGCTTGTTGCTTTAGATGTTCCTTTCCTTTTATGTCATACCTGCCAACTTCATAAACAACAAAACTATCTTTCAAGTAGCCAAGATATTTTTCAACGGTATTATATACAATTTTCCTTCCGTTTGAAGTTAATGTATTTGCAATTTTATTGCTTGAAATTGGACTGCCAACACTGTGCACAACAAATTTCAAAATCATTTTCAAAATTTCCGGGTCAACTGCACTTTCTCGATGCATAATATCTTTAACTATAACTGTGTTTAATATACCATCTAAATAGTTATTTATTACATTTTCGTTATCCATTTCAAGAGTTTGTGGGAAGCCACCAAATTTCATATAATTAACTAGCCGAGATTTATTATCAAGTCCGTAACTGTATGGATAGGCATATGGATATTTTTTCCCCGAATTAGATTGTTTGTATTCCAAATATTCTTTGAAAGAAAGCGGAAGCATAGAGATTTCAACAAAACGGCCAGTCAATAGAGTAGATATTTTATTTGAAAGCAAATAAGAGTTGCTACCGGTTATATAAAGATCAACGAAGATATCGTTCTTCCCATTTTTGGCATAAATGCTATCAACAACTTTTTGGAAGTCTTTAACCATTTGAACTTCGTCTAAGAAGATGTAAATGTATCTTCCTTTAATAATTCTTTCCATTAAATAACCATTAAGTTTTTTGTAGTCAGCTAATTCCTCATTCTCAATTTCCTCAAAATTAAGTGAGATAATCTGTTTTTCTTCTACACCATTTTGCTTTAAATAATCTTGAAATTGAGAAAGTAAAACAGATTTACCACATCGCCTAATACCCGTAATAATCTTTATTACATTCTTTTCTTTAACTTCTTTAAGCCTATCCAAGTATTCAACTCTTTCGATCATATTTTGCATAAAAACCTCCATTAAACAATGTTATCATAACACACTATTTCCCAAAATGCAACTATTTTTTTCATTGATAATGAAAAAACTTTGTAATATTATGTAGTTTTTTCAATATAGAGAAACTTTTGGGCTCTATATCGATTATTTGCAGAGATGAAAAAACACCAAATGTGTTTTGGTCTTTTTAGTAACAAAAAATTGTTTGTTTCTTTCTTATTTTATTTTCTTAAACTTTCTATTTTTCTTTCATAAATTTTATCATGGGATAAAATATCGCCAATCAAAAGTGGTGAATTAGAATTATGTTTTGATAATTTTTCCCTTATAACTTTGCAGTTGTTGTTTGCATAACAATATTCACAAAAATGCATACAAGTGTCATATTCTCCAATATCAATGCTTTCTACACATAGACAGTTTTGTCGTTGAGTTTTGTCTTTTTTTACATTTAATTTATAGCCACATATTTTTTCTATCAAATTTTTATCAATACAACTTGCTTTTTCTATGCCATTTGTGAAAACAATTTCTTCAGCACAAGTTTTAATTTGTAGATTGTATTTTTTTGCGATTTTAGAAAATTCTTCGCCGATTGTTAACATTTCTTGCGTGTTTGGTGTTCTGAATTTGCCCTTATCAAGTTTTTTATATTCATCTAAAAAACTAATGATTACAGTATCTGTGAAAATGGCAAGTTGTTTACACATTTCTTCAAATTTTTTAGCATGCCACTGAATTGTAATTTCTTTTGTAAGAAATATAGGATCATATCTCCAAATTACTTTTTCTTTACCAATTGCTTTAGAAAGTTCAATAAAAGTTTTGATTATCTGATTTTTTTCTCTTAAATTAGGTTCAATGGATTTATCATAAGGCGTGATTGTAAATTGAAAATAATATTTATATC
>CAYJAO010000069.1:0-3613 GCA_964368355.1 uncultured Lachnospiraceae bacterium
GACAATATTATACAATAAATAAAAATTAAAGTTAAGTATTTTTCACGTATTTCATTTAAATACTTTTGATTTCTAAAATCCTTCATAGTGTTTTTGAGAGAATATTATAATTCAAAAAAGGAATATTCTTTAAGGCTCAAATAGTGGCTTGAAAGAAACTTCCAAAATTTCTTGTCTTTCTTGCATCGTCCTTTTAAATAAAAGAAGAGAACTCCTTGATTGCGATATGGCAAGGAAATAAAAACAGGCTTTCGCCCGTTTTTAATCTGCATAATTTTTAAAATAGTTTTGTATCAAAATTACTGGTGTCCCTTTATCTCCACTTCCACTCGTCAAATCGCAAAGTGAACCAATCAAGTCTGTGAGTTGTCTTGGAGTCGTTCCCAACGATGCACGCCTATTATCTTTGCTGTCGCCAGATTTTGCGCGGACAATTTCTTTAAACCTTTCACTCGCTTCTTTGCCGGAAAGATTTGCAAGTTGCGTCTCTGAAATATATTTCAATTTTATTTCATTTGGTGTTCCAATTAAGCCGCTGGTGTATCCGGGGCTAACAACCGGGTCGGCAAGTTCCCAAATTTTACCAACCGGGTCCTTAAATGCGCCATCTCCGTATACCAAGCATTCTATGGTTTTACCAGTTAATTCTTTAAAGCGGGATTGAACTGCATAAGTAAGTTCTTCTGTATTTCTTGGGAATAACTTAACACATTCATCGGTGTTGATATTGCTTCCTAAAAGTCCATATTTCTCATTAAAACCACTACCGTCTACGCTTTCTGTTAAAATCTCATCTAGTGAAACAACTTTTTTTGCACCACATTTCAAAAGATGTGTTTTTGTTTGTTTCCTGGTATGAATATCTGCGTTAATTACGTATCCTGTATATTTCAAAATTTCTTCAGCTTTATTACCAAAAATTATCTCGCAATTCTCTCCGCCAAGAGATTTGTAAAATTCAATATAATCCACTCCGGTAAATTGATGCTTTGTTTCGCCAAAGATTGCTCTAAATTCTTTTTCGGAAAGTGCATCGCCATAAGGGTTTACCCCACTTTCATACAACTTTTCATCACTGATTAAGTGATTTCCCACTTCATCGGCTGGATATGTAAGCATAATTATTAATTTGCCAACGCCTCTTGCCATTCCTTTCAAAAGCAACGAAAATCTATTTCTGCTCATAATAGGAAAAATTAAACCAACTGTTTTTCCCTTAAAGTTCTTTTTCACATCTTTTGTAATTTGTTCAACTGTTGCGAAATTACCTTGTGAGATACCTACGACTGCTTCTGTAATCCCAATGATATCTCTATCTTGAATTTGTATATTATTTTCTTTGCAAGCATTTAAAACGCTTGTTGTGACAACATCAACTAAATCGTCACCCTTTTTAATAATTGGCGTCCTTACACCATAAGAAATTGTACCAAATGCTCCCATCTTTGCCTCCTCCGCTATTCCAATGATATACTTTTAATAAGCTTTTTGTCAAACAAATTAACCATATTAAAGAATAAGTTTAACGGTCTTAATCATCAAATTTGCTATAAATTAAGATTGATATTCCTAATGAGATTATCGTTCCAAGAATAACCAATAAGCCTAGTCCATTTTGGACTGAGAGGGGCTGAACTGGAGAACTTGATGAAAACTTTATTAAATCAAGAGCAATCCCTATAATAACTAATGCAACGGCATTCGACACTTTAAAAGCGAGTGTCATTATACCTGAATAGACACCTGTTTTATTTACTCCCGCGATTTCACTATCATTTGCCATTATATCACCCAACATTGAAAGTGGAAACGAATACAAAACGCCTGTGCCAAATCCGCAAATTAAAATACAAGGGAGTGTCACCCAAAACAACATTTCAGTACTGAACAAACCTCGTAAAGTAAAAACTCCCCATATTAAAATTATGCCAATAACGCCAACTGATAACCCCCTAATTAACGTCCATTTTTTGCCAATTTTTCTGGAAATTTTCCCCCAAATAACTTGTGCTAAAATTGCTCCAACCAACAACACCCCCGTAGTGATTGAAAGTTGCTGTGAGTTGAAATGAAAGCAATAGGTAAACATGTGCATTCCTGACGCGGTTAAAATTGAAGCGGCAATTAAACTAATCGAATACCCTAAAATTATGTTTCTGTACGATTTTTTTCTTAAAATTTTGAAAAAGTCATTAAAAATTGATAGAACCGAACCTTTCTTCACTTTTGCATCATTATTCTCTAAACAATCGCTGGTGCAACAGATATTTCTCTTAAGAGTCCCGAAGAAAGTGACTAACCCTAAGACTAAACAAATTACCGATGAAGCATAAGCAGTGTCGATGTATCCCTGTGCCATAAGTTGCCCTTGCTGTTCGCTACCTGATGGCATAAATGCAAACATAAAAACCGTTGTAAGCATCATTCCAATTAGTTGAAAAATCGTTTTGCTACATTGAATTGAGGTCTGTTCGTTCGGGTCTTTGCTCATTTCTAATCCGAGCGCGAGATAAGGCGTTGAAAAGAAAGTACAAAAGGTTTGAACGGCCAAGAGTGAAAACAAAATCCAAACAAATTTCACCATTTCTGGCGCACTGCTTGGAACAAGCCAAATCATCAAATTAACCGCGCAAGTACCTAAAATTCCTATAAGTATGAACGGGTGGCGCTTGCCCAAAGTCGAACGTAAATTATCTGAATAATATCCCACGATCGGGTCGGAAATTGCATCCCACAATACTCCAATTGATACGGCGAGTCCCATTAAAGTGCCTGAGATCCCCATGACGCTTGTGCCAAAAAACATAATAAAATTTGACAGCGTTGAAGAAACCGTTGCATAGCCTAAATTGCCAATTCCATAATAAAACTTTTCCCGTCTTGTAACTTTCACTACATATAAAATATGATGCCTTCCCAACGATTAAGAATTAAAAACGTGAGAAATGTTGAATTAATAAAAATATTGTTTTTTTGTTTGGAAAAATGAAAATATTGTGTATAATAATATCAATACTTATTCAAATTACATTAAAAATTATTGAATTACATTTTAGGAGAATATACTTATGCCAAAAATCGCGCGGGATTCTAGAGAGAGAGAGAGAGAGAGAGTAAAACACTCTAAAACTGTTGATGTTAATGCGTCAATCGTTTCTCAAAGTTTAAAGAATGAAAAACTACCAATTAACAAGCGCAAAAGAAGAAATATCTTCATTTCGCTTTGTACCACCATTCCTCTTTTAGTTGTAGGCCTTGCAATGGGTTTAGTCTTTGGTTTAAAAACCGATGTAAGCAATCAAGGAGGAACTGGCGGTGGTGAAGAACCAGTGATGTCCTATTACTCAATTGAGGTTGAAACTCCAACAAATGGAACTATCGAAACTACTTGTGAAAATTTAACAAACATTGAACGAGGAACGAATGTTAGCTTTACAATAACACCAGAAGAAGGCTATTACATTGAATCAATAACTATTGACGGCCAACCAATAACAGTAACTGGTTTGAATGGAGATGGCCAAACATATACATTTACTAACGTAACTTCAGATAGAACAATTTCAGCAACGTTTGCGGTAAAATCTAGCGAATATTCTGTGACAAATGGCGG
>CAYJAO010000070.1:0-2892 GCA_964368355.1 uncultured Lachnospiraceae bacterium
GTTATATACAGTATTATATATTTTAATAAAATTTGTTTACTTTTTTTACAAAGTATGGTAGACTAAAAAATAATAAAGGGGAGATCTATGAACATAGTTTTCATTGCTGGTGTTGCTGAAAAGGTTAGAGCTTGGTTCTCGGGATGGTTTGGAGCGGTTTTATCAATAATACCTAAAACAATGTATTTCCTTTGCACATTAATTTTTCAAATATTGGATATCCTTCAATTATTAGTAAGAAAAGTTGCTGGACTTGATGTAGTTTATTACACAAATCAGGTTATCCAACCATCTGGCCCTGGAGCAAATGTAATAGACGATGAAGCAGTTGATGGCGATATAGTCTACACATTCCTTAAAAGTATATTTAGTGGAAGTAATTCAATTTTAAGTAACGTTTTTTGGGCAATGATTATCTTGGGCGTTATCATGTTATTTTTAACGACATTGATTGCCGTTTTGAGATCAGAATATGCCGCAACAGATTCACAAAGCGCTTCTAAAAGCAAAATTGTAGTGAGAGCTTTTAAAGCAATGGCATCGTTTGCAGTTGTCCCTATCGTTTGCTTTTTTGGTGTCTTTTTGGCCAATGTTATATTGCAAGCGTTAGATACAATAACCTCTGGAAGTAGCGCTAGCGAATTAGGTTTTAGTTATGAAGAAGGAGAAATAACTCAAAACGTTTCTAATTTATTCCATCCATATACAACAAAAAATGGTCAAACAACTTACATAACTTATAATTTCTGGGGAACTGACGAAAATTCTTCTACCCCAACAACATCTACACCAATAAGCGGGCTTATTTTTAAAGCAGCAGCATATAAGGCAAATCGTATTAGATACTACTCTATTTTTAGAGAGCATTTAAGCAACCCTGATGTCAGCGCCAATGTATTTAATAAGTTCGGGACTGATTATGATTCTTCTGCCAACTTGCTAGACGAATGTTTTGCCAATTCATATATGTTAACACAATCGGCAGATTTAACAACCGAGCCTTTTAAGGATGATTATTTATTCCCATTTGGCAACCCTAGTTCATTTATTTCAAACTCAGTTTCAGAATTCTCATCATTTGATAAAAATAAAGTATCGTTGGTTTGGTATTATTATGACCTGTGGAGTTTTGACTTTATTCTTTGTATTGCAGCTCTGGTGATTTGCGCTAAATTATTGGTTTATCTAGTGTTTGGTTTGATGAAGCGTATTTTTGAAGTGGTTGTACTTTTCTTAATCTCACCGCCTATAGCGGCATTAATGCCTATAGATGAGGGCGCTGCATTGAAGAAATGGCGAGAAAAGTTCTTATCAAAAGTAATTGGCGCTTATGCCCCTATTGTTGGAATGAATTTATTCTTTATACTCTTGCCAATGATCACTACTATTAAATTTTTCAACAATCCTTTCGTCGATGCGATTGTTAATATGTTCTTTGTCATTGTAGGCTTAATAATGGTCAAAGACTTGGTTGGAACAATTTCAGAAATTATTGGCGGAGAAAACGCCATGGAATCGGGAAGTAAAATGGCTAGCGAAGTTGGAGATACTGTCGGTAAGGTTGGTAAACTAGCTGTTGCCCCAGCAGGCTTCGCAGTAAAAACGGCAAAATTTGGTATTAAAGCCGCTACAGGCCTTCGCGAGAAGACACAGGATAAAAACGTAAAAGATAAGTATAACGAAGCCAATGCATCACCTGATGCTAAAGCAGCTATGAGCGTCATGACTGGTGGAGAAAAAAGAAGATATTTACGAGGACTGCGAAACAACATGTCAGAAGAGCAAGCTGCAGAAGCTCATGCTAAATTTGATACAACTACTGGAGCGACTCAATCAGGGTCTAAACACCTCCAAAAACGACAGGAAAAACGTGAGGAGAAGGAACAAGAAGGTATAAATGATCTCCGTTATAGAATCAGTGCAATGAATTCGTCCGGTGGAGCAGGAAAATGGCAAAGTATGTCTAGGAAAGAAAAAAAGAATAAAACTCAAGAACAAAGAGAATCGGACACTGAGCCAAAAAGTTACGAGGGGCGTGCATCTAAGTACAAAAGTCAAATTAATCACTTTGGGGCTGAATTGGCTAAAGAAACTGCAAACAAAGAAACACTCCAAACAGACATTAAAGACTTACAAAGTCGAAAAGATGGTTTAAGCGGTGCTAGCGGCTTAAGCAGCACTGAAAGAAAGCGCATGTCTGCTGAATATGACTCAAAAATATCTACAAAACGTGGTGAGATAAAAGCTTCTGAACTAAAAGAAGCGGAACTTAAACAAAAACAAGATGAAAGCATTAAACACTATAATGGAAATGAGCTTACTGCAAAATCTTACAAAATGATTAGTGCTGGTGGAATCCTCAAAGGATTAGGATTAAGTGATTCAGGGATGGCTAAAGCTGGTAAGGAATTAGCAAAGGCATTTGGAGACAATCTAACCGCTGTTATGTCAGCACTCGGCGGTTCTATGGCAAAAGGCTTTAAAGAAGCTGGCGGTTGGAGTGAGATTGGCCAAAGAATGTTAGGCGCTACAGCAAAAGAGGTTGCTATCTCTGCAGAAACTAAAAATCAAAAGAAAATTTACGCTGCTCAAGAGAAAGCAAACCAATTGCTTGGAAAGTCGTCTGAAGGCCCTCAAAAAATTAATCTTTCTGACGAGTCGATAAAGAAACTAGCAGAGACTATATCTAAAAGCCATAGCCCAAAATAATAAACTGTAAGCAGGTAGTCAATAAAAAATAAACAAACAAAGGAACGGAAAACTATTTCCGTTTTTTTATTGCACAAACTAATTTATCTTTATTTTATAGATTGATTACATGTTTAATTGATTTGCTAATTATAGATTTTATGTCAATGTTTCAAGTAATTTTTCAAACACTATCGCATGAAG
>CAYJAO010000070.1:2902-3606 GCA_964368355.1 uncultured Lachnospiraceae bacterium
AGTTCTTCGTCTTCAGCTATTCTTAAATAAAGGTCAGACAATGATCTATTATTGGTTTCACGCGCTGCATGAGTATATTCTTTAACTGCATTTCTTTCACCTTTAAGATTATTTTCTAAAACCTTTTTAACATTTTTTACTGTAGATATATTTCGCCCTGTCCAAACATTACCTTGCCCGTCTGTAAGATTTGGGTTCCCGCCAAAATCAACAATTGCCCCTGACAAACGTTCGTAGTGTTCCATTTCAACAAGCGCGATTTCTTCTAGTGTTTTTGAGATTAGTGGGTATTCATTTTCTAATATGTAATGCTGATACAAATAGGTCAATATCATGGTGAGCTCGCCATCTCGTCCTGTTGCAAGAGATTTTAACCGTTTCACATCTGCTACACTTGGCGCAACATTCCTCAACTCTAGATAAGGCTCTTTGCTTGAAAAAACAAACTCGTCTAATATTGGAGTATCCACTGGCTGAATAGGCATGTTATCGTTGTTTTGTGGCGGGACTCCGCTGTTGTCTGCTTGATTGTCACTAATTCTCCCGCTCACATTATTGGAATAGTTTTTTTCGCTCAATTGGTTATTCTTTTTATCTTGAAAATTTTTGGCTAAATTGCCACGCGCTCTTTCCAAAGTTTCTTTAACACAGGTTGGTGTAAGCCTGCTATTGTATGTTTTAAAAATTTCCATAAATTCTCCCCC
>CAYJAO010000071.1:0-3549 GCA_964368355.1 uncultured Lachnospiraceae bacterium
GTATAATATTGTCAATACTAAGTTAGGAGGGAAAAATATGTTTTTGGAGACCAGCGAAAATTTAGAAAAAGTTTTAATGGAAGCGAGCGCGGTAGCCTTGCGTTTTGGTGGAGATATGGTCGAAACTGAGCATGTTCTTTATGGCCTTGCAAAAGTTCCTTCTACTGCTAAAAAAATACTTAAAAAATACAACATAACCGACAATAAATTGTTGAGTATCTTTCGTGAAAATAATGATGAAGAAGCATTTTTTGACAGCGTTGTCTTAACTCCAAGGGTCAAAGAAATCTTCAAAATAGCACAAACAATTGCGCTTCAATTAAACCATAATTTTTTAGGCACTGAACACTTGTTATTAGCGTTGCTGTCGTCAAATGATAGTTTCGCGTTGAGATTAATAACAAGTTATTTCAAAGTGAATTTGGGTGATATTAAAAATGATGTGGTCACTTTCTTACAGGGCGGAAACATACAAGAAAATGGTGACGGAGATATTACAGCACAAGACAACCAAACAAAGTCCAATTTGCCAGAAAAATTGCTTGAAATAGGAAGCGATTTTACATTAAAAGCAAAACAAGGGAAAATAGATCCAATAATTGGAAGAGAAGAAGAAACTGAAAGATTAATAGAAATTCTTTGTAGAAAAACAAAAAATAATCCTTGTTTGATTGGCGAAGCGGGTGTTGGCAAGACGGCAGTTGTTGAGGGGTTGGCGCTTGCAATAGTTCGTGGCGATGTACCAGATCTTTTGAAAAATAAAGATATCTTCTCGCTTGAAATTGGCAGTTTAATGGCTGGCACGAAATATCGTGGCTCAATGGAAGAAAAATTAAAAGATGCTATTGAGACAATAATCGCGAACAAAAATATTGTTGTTTTTATCGATGAAATTCATACTCTTGCACAAGCTGGAGCAGAAAAAGTCGAAACCAGTCCATCAGATATGCTAAAACCATACCTTTCGCGTGGCGAGTTACAAACAATAGGGGCAACTACGACAGATGAATATAGAAAATTTATTGAAAAAGACAAGGCTTTGGAGCGTAGATTTCAGCCTATTCTTATAAATCCACCATCAGTAGAACAAACTATTGAGATTTTGAAAGGATTGAGAGATAGTTATGAGGCTTTCCACAAGGTTAAGATAACTGACGAGGCTATTGAGGCGGCCGCTACTTTGTCAGACAGATATATCATGGATAGAAGTTTGCCAGATAAAGCAATCGATTTGATTGATGAAGCAGCAAGTAAGGCAAAAGTAAATTTTAATTTAAAGCCAAGTAGCGTTAGAATAAAAGAAGACAAATTGAAACAACTTTCAGCAGCGCGTGATGAAGCGAGCCTTGAAAGAAACTACGAAAAAGCAGCAAAAATTCAATCAGAGATAGTAAAACTTGAAGATGAACTTGAAAAATTAAATATTGCACTTAATAGAGATGATAAAAAAGTAAATGCTATTGGCGCAAATGAAGTTGCAGATGTCGTTGCTCGTTGGACTGGGATTCCTGTTGCAAAGATAACCGAAACGGAAAAAGAAAAACTTGTAAACCTTGAAAAAATCTTGCACAAACGTGTGGTTGGTCAAGATGAAGCAGTTGAAGCAGTTGCCCGTGCCATTAGGCGTAGCAGAGTTGGATTACAAGATGCAAAAAGGCCCATTGGTTCATTCTTATTCCTTGGGCAAACTGGTGTTGGCAAAACAGAATTGTCGAAAGCGATAGCGGAAGCAATGTTTGATAATGAAAATAACATTGTAAGGCTTGATATGAGCGAATACATGGAAGCACACTCGGTTGCTAAATTGATAGGCGCGCCTCCAGGATATGTCGGCTTTGACGAAGGCGGGCAACTTACAGAACAAGTTAGAAGAAAGCCATATAGCGTAGTTTTGTTTGACGAAATCGAAAAGGCACATCCAGACATATTCAATGCTCTTTTACAAATACTTGACGATGGCCGTTTGACAGATTCGCAAGGAAGAACAGTGAATTTCCGCAATACAATTATAATTTTAACAAGCAATATTGGCGCTAGTGAGATTACGCAACGCGCAAAGCTCGGCTTTAATTCAGAGCAAAATCAACCAACTTTTGAAGAGATAAAACACATTTATATTGATGCTCTTCGTAAAAAGTTTAAGCCTGAGTTTTTAAACCGTATTGACGTGACTTGCGTGTTTCATCCACTTAGCCAAGAAGATTTCATGAAGATTGCTAAAATTTTAATGAAAGACATAAACAAGCGTCTTCAAAAGCAAAATATCGAACTTAAATTAACAGAACGAGCACTTAATTTCATAGTTGCACAAGGTGCAGACGCTGAATATGGTGCAAGGCCACTTCGTAGATTTATTCAACAACAAGTTGAAGATAGAATAGCGGAAAAAATATTGCTTGGTGAACTTGAAAAAGCAGGCACTATTATAATTGACTATGAAAACAATGAACTCACTTTCAAAAATGAAGGTGTTGGAAAAGAGGCGGCAAAAGCATAAAAATTCGCTCCTTCTTTTTATTCAAAAAACAAACAAAAAAAAGAGATATATAGAATATTTTCACTAAGGTTTCGGCGCCCTACGGGACGCCTGCAAAAGTCGTTCAAATATTCATATCTCTCTTTTTTCTATAGCAACCTTCGAAGAACTAACTTCAAAAAGGGTTTTCAAAGGGGAGTGCCCTTTCGGTCGTTGTATGGGGGCGCGGGGGAAATGGCCTAAAATTTCCCCCGTTTTTCTTGGTTCTTCTTTTAAAACAAAAAGAAGAAGTGAATGTTTCTAATTACAAAACTCCATTAAAAAAAACAGTCTTATGACTGTCTTTTTTTGTGATCTTTTGTATTGTTTTATGCCTTATTTTTGAGTTGCTTTTTTGACGGCTTTTTCTGTCTTTTGTTGGCAGTTTTTGAGTTCTTCCATTACTATTTTTTCGCCCTTATCTGCTGCCTTTTGCACATCTTTACTATAGCGATATAAAAGCATTCCGCCGATTGCTCCCAACATGACACCAACTATAAATCCTTCCTTCATATTTTCTCCTTTTAGCATTTTTGCTTCGAAAATAGTATTTGTAAATTTGTGTGGAATATACCTGACAATAAATTATAAACAACATCATCAAAGCATATATTTATTTGAAGGAGAAAAACATGTTTAATTTCTTTTCTGAGATAAAAGAGCAATTGAAACTTCCAGATTTTGATGGCGGATATAATCTTGTAAATATCAATGGTAAATGCGTGTATGTTGAAGGGCATAAAGGGCTTATCTCTATTTCAGATAATTTAGTCATGTTTAGAGTTAAAAATAAAATAATTTCGGTATATGGTGAAGACTTAAAGTTAAAAATACTTTCTTCCGCAACATTGAGTATAGCGGGAGAGATTTCAAAGGTTGAGGTTAACTGATGAAATTTAAAAAAGTCAAAATTATCAAAAAAGATGGTATAGAAAAGCCAAAGAAGTTAGGATTTCAAAAAGAATTAAAGAAATTCTTTAAATTTAATGTAAAAAATTCAGTAGAATTAAAACTTTCTGGCTACAACCTAGAAA
>CAYJAO010000072.1:0-3442 GCA_964368355.1 uncultured Lachnospiraceae bacterium
TTCTTGCATATCTTTTGTTTTTGGCTCAATAGCCAATTGAATAACTGGCTCTGGGAAGTTCATGCTTTCAAGTTGAATTGGGTGTTTTTCATCGCAAAGCGTATGCCCCGTTATCGTATCTTTTAATCCAACGATAGCGGCAATATCTCCTGCTCCAACCTCTTCAATTTCTGCCCTTGCATTAGCATGCATGCGGATTAAACGACCAACTCTTTCTGTTTTACCATTGATTGAGTTGTATACGTAAGAACCTGCTTTTAATACACCGCTGTAAACGCGGAAGAATGTTAAACCACCAACAAATGGATCTGTTGCAATTTTAAATGCAAGCCCTGAGAATGGCGCGTTTGCGTCTGCTGGTCTTTCTTCTTCTTTGCCTGTATCTGGATTGACGCCTTTAATTGCATCAATATCAAGTGGTGATGGTAAATATTCTACCATTGCATCAAGAAGGTTTTGAACTCCTTTGTTTTTGTATGATGAACCGCAAAGCATTGGTGTGATTTTTTTAGCAATTGTCGCATTCCTTATAGCTTTTTTAAGTTCTGGTAATGAAATTTTCTCTCCTTCAAAGTATCTTTCAAGAAGTGCATCGTCTGTTTCAACGATTGCTTCGATAAGGGCATCGTGTCTCTTGTTTGCTTCTTCTTGTAAATCAGCAGGGATTTCAATTTCATCGATAATTTTCCCCATATCATCTTCTGGAATGTATGCTTTCATTGTTAAAAGATCAATAACCCCTTGGAAACTTTCAGCCAT
The DNA here is from genome assembly GCA_964368355.1 of uncultured Lachnospiraceae bacterium. GTDB lineage: Bacteria > Bacillota > Clostridia > Christensenellales > UBA1242 > UMGS687. Next base: position 760 of record CAYJAO010000072.1, read on the forward strand.
TCCAATTGGCATTTGAAGTGGGAGGGGTGTTGTGTGCAATCTAAGTTTAACAGATTCAACACACTTATCAAAGTAAGCATCATCTCTATCCATTTTATTGACATAGATGATAACTGGAACTTTGCATTCGTTAGCTTGACGCCAAACAGTTTCAGTTTGAGGTTGGACTTTGTCACGAGCACTCAAAACGAGAACTGCACCATCAAGGACTTTAAGCGAACGTAAAACTTCAATTGTGAAGTCAACGTGTCCTGGCGTATCAATGATGTTAATTTTATGACCTTTCCATTGGCATGTTGTACAAGCTGATGTAATGGTAATACCTCTTTCCTGTTCCTGAGCCATCCAGTCCATCGTAGCCTGACCATCATGGACTTCACCAATTTTATGACTTTTGCCTGTGTAGTACAAAATTCTTTCAGTGGTTGTCGTCTTGCCAGCATCAATGTGAGCCATGATACCAATGTTTCTGGTCAAATGTAGATCTTCAGCCATTTATTTTCTCCTTATTTTATTTGTTGTTTTTTCGATTTTTAAGAAATTATGTTAGGCAGGGTTCGCGAATTTTACGCAGCATAAACGCACATTAATGTACGCGCTTTGAAAGTTTGACAAAAAACCCAACACAGCATGATTTATAAAAATCTTACCATTTATAATGAGCGAAAGCCTTGTTGGCTTCTGCCATTCTATGCATTTCTTCTTTTCTTTTAACTGATGCACCTGTGTTGTTGTAAGCATCAATTAATTCTCCTGCAAGCCTTTCTTCCATTGTTCTTTCGCCGTTACGTTTTCTAGCGAACACAACAATCCAACGAATAGCCAACGTTTGGCGTCTTTCAGGTCTAATTTCCATAGGAACTTGGTAAGTAGCACCACCAACTCTTCTACCTTTGGTTTCCAGAAGTGGTTTTGCATTTTCTAATGCTTGGTTAAAAGCATCAATAGGTTCAAGTCCTAATTTTTCTTTAACTATGTCAAAAGCACCATAAACAATTGTTTGTGCAAGTCCTTTCTTTCCATCTAACATAATTTGGTTAACAAGTTTTGTAACCAATTTACTGTTATACATTGGGTCTGGAAGAACATCTCTTTTGACGGCACTATTTCTTCTTGGCATATATTTTACTCCTTTTGTTAATTTCGTTTTAATTTTTAAAATGTTTTATGTCCTAATATTCTATAAAATTTTTCAAAATTTCATTAGGCGAGGCTCGACAAGATTTTTGCGCAGGAGTTTACTTTGGGTAAATGACTGTGTGAAAATCTTGGCAGTAAACGAAGCATAATGGAATTTTTAAAATTGATGAGATGCGAGGCTCGACTTGTCTTTCGCGCAGGAGCGTACACTTACGTACGTGACTAAGTTGAAAGGGAAGTCAGAAACGAAGCAGGTCGCAATTTTTAAAATTGATGAGATGCGAGGCTCGACTTGTCTTTCGCGCAGGAGCGTACACTGACGTACGTGACTAAGTTGAAAGGGAAGTCAGAAACGAAGCAGGTCGCAATTTTTGAAATGTTATTTCTTTGGTTTTTTAGCACCATACTTAGACCTAGCCTGATTGCGTTTTGCAACACCGGCAGCATCTAGAGTCCCACGAATAATATGGTAACGAACACCTGGAAGGTCTTTTACTCTTCCGCCTCTTACAAGGACAACGCTGTGCTCTTGAAGATTGTGCCCAATCCCTGGAATATAAACTGTTGCCTCAGCCTTGTTTGAAAGCTTAACACGAGCGATCTTACGAAGAGCCGAGTTAGGTTTCTTGGGTGAAGTGGTCTTTACTGATAAACAAACACCGCGCTTTTGTGGGCAGTCTTCAAGTAAAGGCGATTTGCTTTGATTTTCAAAAGTTTTTCTTCCCTTTCTAACCAATTGATTAATTGTTGGCATATCTTTTCTCCTTTTTATAAATTTGCTTTTGGCAATAAAAAACGAACTTGCATAAAGCAAGTTCGAAATCGTCATAAAAAACTTTTTTAGAATTTCAGGAACAGATTTCAGTCACATTGACTCGTCCTTAAAACCCCAAAGCCTTTCGACTTCCCGTAGATAATTTCTACAGTTCAACTTGCTCTTGCCAAATTGCTAACGCAATCTTACCACAAGTTGCATCTTTTGTCAACTATAAAACTAAAAGTTTTTGAGAGTTTTTATGATAAGTTTTTAGTTAGTTTTGCTTTTCGAAATAGAATGCCCCTCCATTATAGGCATATTCTGAAAGAGTTTTCCCTGTTTCTTGCCATGCCTGCCAAGCGGTTATTGCCGCATTGATGCCGGCTTCGTTTTCAGCCGCAAATGTAGGAGCAGCATTTATACAATAGACTTTATCTCCTATAATAGGGCAAATAACATAATCGTTTTCGGCGAGTGCAATCACAACACAGCCTTCTCTTTCTTCCCATGTAAAATCTTCTGCACCATCAACATCTCCTTCATGCACAAAAGAGCCAGTGCCATCTTCATTAAAAATAAAAATTGTGCCATAACAATCCATACCTTCTTCCAAAGGCACTACTATTTCTTGTGCTTCGTCGGTAATACCATGCTCCTCAGCATTATCGTCAGTTGGTGTGATCCATTGCACTATCGCCGTCGCTTCCCAAGAGCCAACAAGCGTAAACTCCTCTTCTGCTGGTGGGTTTTCTGCTGGTGGATTCTTCTCTCCGCAGCCTGCGAAGA
>CAYJAO010000073.1:0-3333 GCA_964368355.1 uncultured Lachnospiraceae bacterium
CTACAATTTTTACTAGAGGAAAGGACAACTACATGCATAATATTATTTTAGTTGGCTTTGTAAATGAAGATTTAAAAAAAGTAGGTTTGAAATTATCTAACAAACTAAATTTCTTTTATCTAAATTGCGAAGAAATGATCAAATATTCCCTTATGGATACGCAAAAAATGAAAAAAATTTGCGGGATGAATTACTTGGCAAAACAAGAAAATAAGATAGTTAAAAGTTTAAGCGACTACGAACGAACAATAATTACAATGAACTATCAAACATTTAAAGATAACATGGATGCGATTTCAACTAACAAGATAACAATTTACATGAGATTGACGCAAATTCAATTAAAAAAACGTATTGAAAGCATGATAAAAGAAGAAAATTGCGACGATTTTGTAACTGGTGAATTGGAAATTGCAAATTTAGTTTTTGAAGAGAGAGATAAATTCCTAAAAAAGAATTGCGATTTCGAAATTAAATATGGTATACCTAGTATAGATCAAGTCATAGAAGCGATAATCGAAAAGGTAAAAATATAATGAAAATAGACCAAAAATGCATAAACACGGTGAGAGTATTAACCGCCGAAACTATATCTAATGCAAATTCAGGGCATACTGGTTCTGCCATCGGCGCAGCAACCATCATTTATGCTTTGTTTAAGGATCATATGATATTTTCTCCATCGGCAAGCCTATTTTTGAATAGAGATAGATTTGTGCTTTCAGCAGGTCATGCATCCCCATTGTTATACACAATTGAACACATGTTTGGCTATCCAATTTCAATTGAAGATTTAAAAGATTTTAGAAAATTTGGCAGTATAACAACTGGCCACCCAGAATATGGCGAGACGCCAGGAGTTGAAGCTTCGACAGGACCGCTAGGACAAGGCGTGGCAAATGCTGTCGGCATGGCAATTGCTGAAACAATGCTCGCTGAACGCTTTAATGTTCTTGATGACCCAATTTTTTCAAATTACACCTATGTATTAGCGGGTGATGGATGCTTGATGGAGGGTGTAGCCCTTGAAGCGGTAAGCCTTGCAGGTAAGTTAAAATTAAACAAATTAATCTTGCTTTATGATAAAAACAGCATTACCGTAGATGGAGAATTAAAAATTTCAAACACAGAAGACATCCAAAGAAAATTTAAAGCACAAAATTGGAATGTCATAACAGTAAAAAACGGAAAAAATTATAGATCTGTTACTCGTGCTATTGGAAAAGCAAAAAAAAGTAAAGAAAAACCTACAGTGGTTATTTTTGAGACCATAATTGGATATGGCACAAAATATGCAGGGCAGTCTGCTATTCACAGCAAGCCTTTAACTGGGGAAGAATTGGCGGAATTTAAGAAGAAGTTAATGATAAATACGCCTGCTTTTACAATCCCTGAAGATGTAAAAAAATATTGTACAGAAGTGATAAAAAAGAATAAAGAAATTGAAATGAATTGGAGAAGAAAAGTCAATTTATATTCCAAAACCAATCCGGAATTGTATAAACAACTCTCTCTGTTTATTGAAAGTAAGCCTATCGATGTAGAAAAAGCCGTAGGGAACAAACTTAAAGATAAAAAAATCAGTACCAGAGAAGCAAATCGCCAAATTTTGAATATAGTAGCAGAAAAGTATCCAAATTTAGTTGGCGGAACGGCTGATGTGTCAAGATCCACACTATCATTTATTGATGAACGAGAAATTTATTCGCCTAATAATAGACGCGGCCGAAATATTGCTTTTGGCATTCGCGAACATGCTATGGCTGCTATTGCAAATGGAATAAGTCTATACGCAGGATTAAAAGTTTTCGTTTCAACATTCTTAGTATTCTCTTCATACTTATTGCCCGCATTAAGAATGAGTGCATTAATGAAACAACCTGTAATGTATTTTTTCACTCATGATAGTTTGATGGTTGGGGAAGATGGGCCAACTCATCAGCCAATAGAACAACTTGGCAATCTGCGCCAAATACCTAACGTGAACGTTTGTAGACCTTGTGACGCAAAAGAACTTATTGCCTGCTATAATATCGCACTCAATTCAAGCGCTCCTACATGCTTTGTTTTAACCAAACAAGATTTACCAGAACAAAAAAGCATTGGAGAAAAAGCCATGAAAGGTGGCTATGTAATTGAGGCTGATGAAAGTAAAAAAATATCCTTGGTCTTATATGCAACGGGTAGCGAGGTCGACCTAGCATTAAGTGTGAAAAAGGAATTTAACAAACTGGGTGTTAAAGTTGCAGTCATTTCTTTCCCTTGTCTTGAAGAGTTTGAAAGGCAACCAGATGCATACAAAAATTCAATACTATTCAAAAATGTCAAAGCTAGGGTGTCAATTGAAGCATCTTCTGATAATATTTGGTATAAATATGTCGGCGATAATGGAAAGGTTATAAATGTCACAGAGTTTGGAAAGAGCGGAAGAGGAATAGATGTTTATAAACGTTTTGGCTTCTCTGTCGCAAATATCAAAAAAGAAATATTAAAAATACTCAAAATTTAGGCGTCGGTGCTTTTTTGATATTAAAATACAGAATTTGCATTACGGTTATTAAAAATTATGTTTTTAGAAAAATTTTTAGCGAAAACTTCATAGCAAGTCTTCATCATATCTTGTAAAAAAACAAACGCCACCAATTGATATCGGTGGCGTTGTTCAGGTAAAGAAGGTAATTCCAATAAAGGAAACTTTTCTTTACTGCATTATGTTGTGCGCTTTTTCTTTATTTATGCAAAAATTTTTAAAAAACTTACTTTTTCTATTTTATCTTTAACATTTTTGTGCTATAATCAATGCTATATGAGCAATTTAACCTATAATAAAAAGAAAAAAATACTAATCGGGGTTGGCATAGGCTTACTTGTTTTATGTACGTTCGCCTTTTTGACATTGTTCACAGGTTTAATTGGTCCTTTAAAATTTTTCTTTCTGGGAACATTTGGATTATTTGCATATCCATTATTTATCATATTATTTGTAGTTGGATTAGCATTGATCAACAAAAAAAAATATGTGATTTCAACAAAGTATGTGGTTTACATTTCTTTTGCTTTGGTAGCACTTTTAGCGATAATACAAAATATAATTGTTGGAAATTTTGACGGCAGTTATGGCGATTTCCTTGCATATAATTACACTAAACAACTTACAGCGGGGGGGATTTTAATTGGATTGTTGATTTCACCTGTCAAATATACTTTTGGAGTGGCGGGAGTTTATGCAATATTTTCCGTTATGTTCGTTGTTTTTGCGTGTTTGATTATAGATTATTTAGTTTATGTCCGCAAAAATGCAGAGAGAAATGCACCTATTAAAATTCAAAGAAG
>CAYJAO010000074.1:0-3313 GCA_964368355.1 uncultured Lachnospiraceae bacterium
GATTAAATTTATTATTTAATTTATTTTTATCTGCATTTTTATCAGTATTATTTTCGCTATTTATTTCTGGATTTTTATATTTATTTTTAATAATTATTTTTCCTATTTTTGAGGATGAAGAAATATCGAAAATTCCGATGGGTAAAAATATTATTTTATTTAGAAATAAGTTATATTTGTTCGGCAAGAAAAAAGCAAATTAGTGTTTAAAAATCTTTTTTAATGCAATAATTTTTTCATGAATAAAGATGAGTTGATTGAGTTTACGTCGCGTAAAGTAAAGTTGACCAAAACCGATTGCCTTAATTGTTTAAATGCAATTATCGATTTAATAAGCGAAGTGCTAAAGCGCGGTGGAGAGGTTAAAATCAGTGGTTTTGGGAAATTTGAGCCTCGTATTTATCATGAGCGCAAGGGAATTAATCCACAGACTTTTGAAGAAATTGTTATACGCCAAAAAATTGTTCCCGCGTTTAAAGGATCAAAAGTGTTTGAAAAAAAATTAAAGTAGTTTTATTTGACTTTTTCACGCTTCTTTGTTAAGGTTAACAGGAAAAGGAAATAAAAATGAAAATAGGAAATATAGAATTTAAAAACAACATTTTTTTGGCGCCAATGGCAGGAGTTAACGATGTTGGTTTTCGCGCCATCGCAAAGTTTTTTGGTGCGGATGCTTGCTACACAGAAATGGTCAGTGCGAAAGGCTTAATTTATGGCGAAGGCAAAGCACTCAAATCACCACTAAATCCTAAATTTGTAAAAGAGCAGCCAAAAGTGGCTTCAAATAAATCAGCGTGGCTGTTATTGACCGAGAGTATTGAAGATAAAAAGGCAGTACAGATTTTTGGCTGTGATCCAAAATATATGGCAAGAGCGTGTCAGCATGAACTTATTCAAAAGTTCGATATTATCGATATCAACATGGGATGTCCAGCACCAAAGATTATCAAAAATGGTGAAGGCAGCGCCTTGATGGAAAATATGGATACGGCAAGAGCGGTCATTGAAGCATGCGTTAAAGCAACAGATAAACCAGTTACTGTAAAATTTAGAAAAGGCTTAAAGAGGAATAATGCCGTTGAGTTTGCAAAAATGTGTGAACAGGCAGGCGCGGTTGCGATATCTGTTCATACTCGCTTCGCTAATCAAGGTTATAGTGGTACGGTCGATTACGATTTGATAAAGGAAATTAAAAAGGCTGTACATATTCCAGTAATTGGCAGTGGAGATATAGAAGACATCAAAACTTACAAGAAAATGTTAGCGACTGGCGTAGATGGCGTGATGATCGGTCGTGCAACATTTGGTCGCCAAGTTTTCTTTAAAGAACTGGCTGAATTTGCTGGAAATAGGCAAAAAGTTTCCCTTGTCGACTATATCACAAAAGGCAATTTCTTTGCTGATATCTTAACAAAAGAAGATATAAAAATGCTTGCAAAAAATGAAGAGTATATTAGGTATATCTGTGCGAAAAAGCATATTGCAATTTTGCGTGAATATTATTCTGAAGATTTTTTAACTAAGTACATGCGCAAACATATGTTGTGGTACGCAAATGGACTAAAAACAAAAGGGGATTTAAAACAACAAATAGCGCTCAGCAACGATTTAAATAAATCTCTTGAATTGCTAAAAGAGTTAATATTTTAGTCTTATTAATGCTTTTTATATTCCAATAATACGAAAAATGTAGATGTCACCAAAAACTGTTCTAATAGGGAGGTTTTTTTCATATATTTACCATGAAATATTGGAGGAAAAATATGAAAATAAAAATGCCAAGCATAAGAGTTTTAAAATTTAAAAAATACAAAGCGCCTAAAATCAAAGAATTAAAAGATGAAAAGTCAACATCTATTTGGTTAAATATTTTGAAAGGCAGTTTGATAGCGCTTGCCGTGTCTTTAGTACTCATTTTAATCTTTGCATTTTTTATTAAGTATATTGCCGTTCCAACAGAAGTAATTAGCCCAATAAATCAAGTTATAAAAGGTGTCAGTTTATTGGCGGGCACATTTATCGCACTTAAGAAAGTAAATCAAATGGGGCTTATTAACGGGCTTTTGATTGGTTTACTTTACACAGTTTTAGCGTTCTTGGTCTTTTCAATTTTAGACGGGAATTTTCAATTTACTAAGGCGCTCATCAACGATTTACTATTCGGTGGCATTATTGGTGGCATTTGTGGAATAATTTCAGTTAATTTTAGAAGGAAAGCAGAATGATGCCTGTGAACGATATTTCGAATATTTCAATAATAAAACACGCCTTTGCGTGTTTTATTATGTTTTAAACTTACGATAGTACAGATGTAATTTCGGGCATGAGTAAATTAGTAAAAGGTTGCAAATTAATAAAAGGAATTGCTATTTAAATAATTCTTTTTTTCTTTCAATCAATTCATCTATGCGAGTGACATAATCTTCAAGGAACTTTACATTTGAGCAACGTTCAATTCTATTTTCTATATTAAACACCCTTTTGGAAATTGCGTTTGCACCACAAGCCAAAACAGAGCAGGTTTCTTCCATGCTGTCTACATTAAAAATGCATACGTGTCCTTTCTGCGTAAAGCCAACATTTTCCAATCCAAGAGCAGTATTTTTTTGGCGATATAGATAATATGGTTTATATCCTTCTTCAAATAACTTTGAATGGGCATAATCTATCATTCTTTTCACTTCTTCTGGCGGAGTATCTTCTAAGTCTACGGCTCGACCCTCCTGTTTGAGTTTTATTGCTTCATTTGTCATATTTGACCCGCGTTTTAAGGCAAGAGAATGTATTGTTATATTGCTTGGACACATTTCAATCGCGTAGTTAACTGATTTCTTGAACGTCGTAAATTTTTCGCCCGGCAATCCTGCGATTAAGTCTAAGTTTATGTCAAAATCATATTCTAATGCCATTGCATAGGCAGTAATTATATCTTTTACAGTATGCTTTCTGCCAATTGCTTTTAGAGTCTTCTCGCAGAATGTTTGTGGGTTGATGCAAATTCGTGTGACGTTATGCTTTTTAAACACTTCCAACTTTTCGCGCGTAATAGTGTCTGGACGCCCTGCTTCTACAGTAAATTCTACTGACGGATATGAGAGTTCGCTTAAAAGCAAATCAAGTTCTTCCACCAAGAGAACGCTAGGCGTGCCACCACCAATGTATATGGAGCGGACGATCAGTGTTTTGTTTTTGATTATTTCTTTTATTGCAGAAATTTCTTTGAAAACAGCATCCAAATAAGCAGGTATTTTGTCTTTGACCTTGTCATATTCAGAAGATATGAAACTACAATAACGGCAACGCGAAGGACAGA
>CAYJAO010000075.1:0-3265 GCA_964368355.1 uncultured Lachnospiraceae bacterium
GTTATAATATTTTTAATTTTTGCTCTTACAAAGGGTGACCCTTTACCTGGTTTAACGTGCATAAAATCAACAACCACATAAATATTCCCTTCAAATTCAAAAGTCACACCTTTTCTAAAATCGCCTGCTGTAATCATAATTTTCTCCTTAATTCAGTTTCGTTAAGCAGTTTATCACATTATTGGTAAGTTGTAAAGCAATTGTTTGCAGAAATTTTTATAAATTTTCATAAAATAAAATCAAATCTGCTCATAAATACGCTTAAATTCTAATGCGTCTTCAGCCATCATATCTCGCGATTCGCAAATTATTGTAGGCGTTAATTTCATATCTTTCAAAACTTTCGCAAGTGGTTTAAAATCCGGCCCATAGGTTTCGCTTCCGTAATTTAAATGTCGCACTTCCCCTTTTGCTGAATATTCTATTTTAGAGAAATGAATATGACAATTGCTTGCTCTTTCAAAGCCAAGTTTTTCAATGGCGTAGTCAAACACTTTTTTGTAATCTTCGTAAGTTCCAAAATTTCCGCAATTTAAAGCATAAATGTGCCCAAAATCAAAGGTTGGAACGAGTATTTTATCAATAGTACAAAAATCTACAATTTCCTTATATGTGCCTATTTGCATACTCTTTCCCATTGTTTCTGGGCAAATATACATATCATCGTATCCGTTTTCGTATATCAAAGAAACCAATTTTTTTAATCTTTCATTGACTAATTTAATTGCCTTTTCTCGTGTTAATTTTCCCTGCGATGCCGAATGAAAAACAAGGTGTTTCCCCTTCATTAACCTCAACATTTTTAATCCTGTTAAAACATAACCAAAGGATTTTTCAATCATTTCTTCGTTTTCGTTAGCAAAATTAATATAATATGGCGCATGAACACTTATTGACACACCATTTTTCTGCGCTTCTTCGCCAAGTTTTTCAGCAACTGGCGAACTCATTATGTAGCCTTTGCCGAAAGAATATTCGTACGCACTTAACCCAACACTTTTTAACCATGCTGGTGCTTGTAAACTTGTTTTATTCCCCGCTTCATAAAATATTTCACTATTCCCAGAAGGTCCAAATTTTATTTTATTCTCCATCTTTTCTCTCTTTTATTAGTTATTCTCTTTTAAAAATGTTTCGACCTTTATAATTCCCTCATTTTTATTATTAGCAATTCCAAACAAAACATTACCGCAATATAGTTTTAACTGATTTTCGTGTATTGGCAAACACTTAACTTTTTTACCATCTAAAATGTCTTTGCCTTGCTCTTTTGTTAAATTTATAGAAGGTAAATCAATCGCATTTTCAACATCAATTACATCAAAATTGCCATTTTCTATATCTTCAAATGAAACAGCATTTTCTATATTAAATTTACCACATCTTGTGCGTACTATGCAAAGCATAACACCACAAGTTGTTAGTTCTTTTGCAATATCACGACAAAGCGATCTAATATAAGTCCCTGCCGAACAGGTAATTTCAAACTCAAAACAGTTATTCAAAATTTGAGAAATTACCTCCTTGCTTTTGACATTCTTTCCATTAAAATCAATGCTATCTTTTTCAATCATTTCTTTGTGATATTTTAAAAATCTATCTTTCAGTTCCTGCTTTTTGTTATCAAGTAAATCATTTAATAATTTAATGTCGTAAATTTCAATTTCACGTGCTTTTAGATTAGCATGCTCACCTTTCCTAGCCAAATTATACGCAGTTTGTCCATTGATTTTTAGTGCCGAATACTGTGGTGGAAGTTGAGAAATTTTTCCTTTAAATTTTCCAAGTATTTCATCCGCATTTTCTTTGCTAACTGAGCGTAAATTTATATTTGTTATCTCACCTTCACAATCTAATGTAGTTGTTTCAATTCCAAAAGCGAATATAGCGCGATAGGTTTTATCCTTTTTTAAGAAATAATTAAAAAGACGAGTGGCCTTGCCTAGTGTAATGGGTAAAATTCCCTCGCCTAAAACATCGAGAGTGCCTAAATGTCCTGCTTTTTCAGCCTTGACTAGCCTTTTAACCTTATTTACAGCCGTATTTGAACTTATTTCAATCGGCTTGTTTAAAAGTATAATTCCATTTTTCACTTCTTTCAAATGTTCACCTTAATCTATGCGTTTATGCGCATCTATTTCTTTTTGGCATGTTTTTAGTACTTCTTTAAAGCCTTTTTTGAAATTGCCGTAGATATTGCAGCCCGCAGCATTTTTATGTCCACCGCCATCGAAAACATTTGCTACTTTGTTAACGTCATAATCTTTTACTGAACGCAAGTTAAGACGATATTCTTCCTTACTCCTTTCCTTTGCCACGACGGTAATTTTGCTGTTTCCAACATTACAAATTAAATCTAAAAAAGTTCCTACATCACTTGATAAAACATTTAATTTCTTGAAATCTTTTAGTGTAACAATCAAATAGGCGACTTCTTTGTAATATTTCAAATTACTTGCCATAAAGCCAGCCAGCGCAAGCTGTTCTTTGCTTTTATTTTTGTGTAAACAGAGATTAACTTTATCGCTATTTGCACCTAATGCAACCAATTCTCCTGCCGAGATATGCGTTTTTGCAGAAATATTTGAGTTGGCAAATCTGTTTGTATCTGAACTAATTGCGGCAAGTAAAGAAGTTGCCACGCCTTCTGTAATAATATATCCCGCCTCTCTCAAAACCTCAAAAAGAACCTCTCCGCAAGATGCATAAGTATATTTTACGTAATTAATTTTTGCGTAGCCCGTATTGCTTTCATGATGATCTATTGATATAGTATTTCTATGCTTTTCAAAAGTCTCTTTATACTTTCCCAACCTTGACGAGACAGAAGTATCCAAAGCAATTAAGATGTCAAATTCGTTAAAATCAACTTCTTTTTTTATAATCAACTCCGCGTTTTTTATTTTGTCATCATTTGAAAGTTGTTCATGTTTATTTATTTTATCAAAACAGTTCAAAAAACTGTATTTGTTTGGGATATCGCTATCGCAAAACATTTGTACATCCTTGCCTATGTCGCTCAATAATTCATAAAGTCCACACATTGAGGCTATTCCATCGCAATCGCAATTAATATGCGTAAATAACGCGATATTGCCCGCTTTATCAATTTTTTGTTTTATATCTTTTACAATTATATTCATAACTCACCTGTTTTCAGTTTATCATAAAATACAGTAAATACGAACTAGTTTTGGTACATTTGTAAAATTTTATTTCTTTAAAAAAGTTTGAAAAAACTGTTGACAAAAAGTATTTATTATAT
>CAYJAO010000076.1:0-3238 GCA_964368355.1 uncultured Lachnospiraceae bacterium
ATGGCTGACAATGTATTTGTCAGAACCGACCCAGCCGGGAACATAAAACTTGATAAAGAGAAAAGCACAGAAAAGATTGACGGCATGGTTGCACTTGTCATGGCACTCAGCCGAGCCTTAACCGGCAAAGCAACCGACAGTATTTATAACAGCCGCGGAATTATAATTTTGTAGAAGGAGAACATATGGGATTATTCGCTAATAGAAATTTAAAAAAACTTAAAAAGATTGCAGATAGAGTAGTTGCTTTTGAAAAAGAGTTCAAGAATAAAACCAATGAACAATTACAACAAAAAACTGTAGAATTAAAACAAAGAGTTGCCAACGGAGAAAGTTTGAATGATATTCTCCCAGAAGCTTTTGCGAATGTTAGAGAGGCGGCGGATAGAGTCCTCAACATGCGTCATTTTTACGTGCAAATTATGGGCGGTATTGCTTTACATCAAGGACGTATTGCAGAAATGGGAACGGGTGAAGGTAAAACGCTTGTTTCTACTTTACCAGCATATTTGAATGCTCTTACAGGTAAGGGTGTGCACATTGTCACGGTCAACGAATACCTTGCCGAACGTGATGCTGAATGGATGGGAAAAATTCATAAATTTTTAGGGCTTACTGTTGGCGTTGCATTGAGCGGAATGAGCCCACAAGAGAAGAAAAAAGCATACGCTTGCGATATTACTTACTGTACGAACAACGAGGCAGGCTTTGATTATCTTCGCGATAACATGGTTGTTAGAAAAGAAGATAAGGTACAAAGAGGACATAATTTTGCCATAGTCGACGAAGTGGACAGTATTTTAATCGATGAAGCAAGAACCCCCCTTATTATTAGTGGCCGAGGCATGAAATCTAGCGACTCCTATTATTCTGCACAAAAATTTGCCAAGAGCCTAAAACTGGATGCTGATTTTGAAATTGATATCAAAACGAAAGCAATCAATCTTACAGAACAAGGCGTTACTAAAGCAGAAAGATTTTTTAGTGTTGCAAACTTATCCGACGTAGATAATATTGAACTTAATCACCACATAATCAATGCCCTAAAAGCAAATTTTATAATGGTTAGAGATGAGAATTACATTGTAAAAGATGGCGAAATTTTGATAGTTGATGAGTTTACTGGGCGTATTATGAAGGGCCGTCGTTATTCTGATGGTTTACATCAGGCTATTGAAGCAAAAGAGGGTGTACAAATTAAAGATGAAAACAAAACTCTTGCTACAATAACGTTTCAAAATTACTTTAGATTGTACAAAAAACTCAGCGGTATGACTGGAACTGCAAAGACGGAAGAAGGCGAATTTGTTGGTATTTACAACCTTGATGTTATTCAAATTCCACCAAACAAGCCCAATATGAGATATGATGCAGCAGATGTTATTTATACTGGAGCACAAGGGAAAATTAAAGGAATTGTTGAAGATGCAAAAGCTAGACATGAAGATGGCCAACCTATTTTGATTGGTACAATTACAATTGATAAATCTGAAGAACTCTCAAAAGAATTGAAACATTTGGGTATTAAACACAATGTTTTGAATGCTAAAAATCACGAACAAGAAAGTGAAATTATTGCGCAAGCAGGAAGAAAGGGTGCCGTCACAATTGCCACTAACATGGCTGGACGTGGTACCGATATCTTATTAGGCGGTAACCCAGAATTTTTGGCAGTTCATAAGATGCGCCAAGAGAATTTTATTGAAGAACAAATTTCATTTGCTACTTCTTTTATTGAAAGTCAAGATGAAGAGTTGAATAAGGCTCGTGAACATTATTTACAATATTACAACGAATTTAAAGCAATAACTGATAAGGAAAAGCAAGAAGTTATTGATCTTGGTGGATTACGCATAATTGGTACGGAAAGACATGAATCTCGCCGTATTGATAACCAGCTGCGAGGCCGTGCAGGAAGGCAAGGTGATCCGGGATCGAGCATATTCTATATTTCTCTTCAAGACGACTTGGCAAAGCGTTTTGGTGGCGATAAATTACTAAAAATTGCACAGTTTTGCCGAATGGATGATGAAACGCCATTCCAATTTAAAATGTTGGCAAATCAAATTGAAAAAGCACAGAAGAGAATAGAATTAAGGCATTATGGTGCTCGTCGTTCTGTTTTGCAATTTGACGATGTCATGAACAAACAACGTGAAATAATTTATGGAGAAAGAAACAAAGTCTTAGATGGGGTTGATATTCACGAAGAAATTATGGACATGTTCCCAGATATTATTTCAGAAATAGTTAATAATACTATCAATCTTGATAAAGCGCCAGATGAATGGGATTTGGAAGAAATCAACGAAGCGTTGGAGAAAAAATTGTTCCCTAAAGGCACAAGTTTAGTTGACGCTAAGTTTGTAGAAGATTGCGATGGTGCCGATTTAATGGCAAAGATTTATGACGCGGTTGAAGCGCGTTATGAAGAAAAGAGAAAATTAGTAAAGGACCATGGGCAGGATTTCTCTAACTTTGAAAGATACATGCTTTTAAGGGTTGTTGATTCTCTTTGGATGGATCACATCGACCAAATGTCTCAATTAAGAAACGAAATTGGTTTGCAGAGTTATGGGCAACATGACCCTATAGTTGCATATAAAAAGATAGGATATGACATGTTTGAGGAAATGGTTCACAGCATCCGCGAAAAGACTGCACTTTTTCTTTTAAATGTCAACATTGAAATGAAGCCAGTGCCTGTACAAGTGGCAAAACCAGTCAATGTTATAGAACAAAAAACAGCCCGTGCAGATAGGAAAGAGGGGAGGAATGCCCCTTGCCCATGTGGAAGCGGGAAGAAGTACAAAAATTGTTGTGGTAAAAACGAATAAAAGCAGGGCATAAGCCCTGTTTTTTTATTGCTCATAAAGATTAATAGCGACTATGGCGGTACAAACAAGTTGCTGCTTTTTTTCATAATATATAAAGAAAAACATATTAAAAATAATTCCTTGATATTGTTTTAAGAATCACAATTAGAAAAATTGGAGAATGTATGTGCGGAATTTTTGGGTACATAGGTAGAGCAAATGCCATTGGAAAAAATAACCCGTAGGGTTAAAATTCCACTCTTTTTATAATATATATAGCAAATAATAAATTAAAATTAAATTTATTTATTGATTTGACTTTTTATCTTTTTGACTTCTTCCACTGCCAGCCTATCGCAAAGGTTATTGCTATTGTTTTGTTGACGTTTACCCCCATAAGCTGAGCTGCGTCCCTGTCTTCG
>CAYJAO010000077.1:0-3152 GCA_964368355.1 uncultured Lachnospiraceae bacterium
AATAAAAACAATACAGTCATGTTGATTGATGCAATAGTTTAATAGTTAAAAAAACAAACTCAATGGGCTTGTTTTTTTTGTTTGATTTTAAGTTATTTATTAATAATTGTAAAACAATTCTTTCATTCCCAAACTAGATAATTTTATTATTCTTCGTCCGGAAGATTTACATTATGATAAACCCCTTGAACATCATCGCTTTCTTCAAGTTTATCAACCATTTTTGTAAATGTATCAATTTGTTTTTCATCAAGGTCAACGTAATTTTGAGGTATCATCTCAATTTCTGCAGAAATAAATTCAAGCCCTTGATTTTCAAGGCTAGCTTTAACTGCTTGTAAATTATTTGCTGCGCAGTAAATCTCAAAAACATCGCCTTCGTCTTTTACATCTTCGGCATCGGCTTCAAGTGCCGTCATCATAACATCGTCTTCTGTCAATCCAGCTTTTTTTTCAATGATTAAAACACCTTTTCTGTCAAACATAAAACTGACACAGCCACTTGCACCCATTGTTCCACCAAACTTATCGAAAGCATGCCTTATATCTCCAGCCGTTCTATTCTTATTGTCTGTTAAACAACTTACAATAACTGCACTTCCGCCAACGCCATAACCCTCATATGTACAATCTTCATAGTTAACAGAGCCCAGTTCACCGCTTGCTTTTTTAATGCTCCGAGCGATTGTCTCGTTTGGCATATTGCTTTGTTTTGCTTTTTTAATAAGGTCTGCGAGTTTACCATTTGAAGCAGGGTCCGCCCCGCCAGTTTTAACAGCAACTGCTATTTCTCTTCCTATTTTTGTAAAGACAGCACCCCTTTGTGCGTCTGATTTTTCTTTTGCATTTTTAATATTATGCCACTTACTATGCCCACTCATAAAACTCCTTACAACTCACCTAGTTTATCACACGAGATAAATCATTGTAAACTAAATTAAAATAATTTATTTGAAATTTGTAACATTATCACACTTCCAGCAACGCCGGCATTCAAGCTTTCAACATCGTTTTGCATTGGTATTGAAAAGGTTTTATTGCACAATTCTCTAATATTTTTTGACACGCCGTTGCCTTCATTTCCGACAACTATTCCACAAGGTTGCTCAAACTTTGCAGTATATATATTTTCGCCTTTCATGTCTGTCGTGTACATATTTTTATTCGAAAAATTCTTATATCTCTCTATAAATTCCTCTCGTGAAAGTTCATGTACCCTAATTCTAAACAAAGTTCCCATTGTGCTGCGTACGACCTTGTCATTGGCTAAACTTGCACAATTTAACAAATATACATCCATGAAATCCGCCGCCAATGCAGAACGAATTAATGTACCCACATTCCCTGGGTCTTGCACCTCGTCTAGCACTAAAAAATTTCCAACTGGTTTGTTTATTTCATAGGTTTTTCTTTCAACAATTGCCACAACGCCCTGTGAATATATCGTTGTGCTTAATCTTTGAAATACGCTTTCGCTAACAATTATTATTTCATCTGCTACTTTGCAAAAATCTGCGTATTTATCTTCTTTACCACTTTCAATAACCAAGCGAGATAATCTCCTGTTTGCTTTTATTGCTTCTGTTATTAATTTAGGGCCATCTAAAAACAAATGTTCCTTGTCGTCTTTGAATTTTCTTATCTCTTTTATCTTTTCATTGCTAGTTGAAGTAATTATCATATTTTTCTCCATATTATTTTAATTATAAAGCTATTTACTTTTATTGTCAATTTTTTAGGCACTAAAAGCATGTCAAAATTTATTCAAAAATCATATCTATTTCTATATGTTCATTATCTCGGCATATTTTATAGTTTAAAACAAAGAGCCTTTACTAGAATGGTGTTTAGATTGTGCTAATTTATGAAAAAATGCTTTAGATTTCTAAAGCATTTTCATATAATCTTTTGATTAAATTTTCTTCTTGCCCTTGTCGTTTAATCAACCTTTCTTCTTGTTCCTTTCTAATTATTAGAGGTTCAGGCGTTTCAACGTCTGGGAATTTATTAAGCAAATAATCTTCATAATGTTCTTTAAAATAATCTTCAGTAATATCGTCAGTAAAAATCCCACTACAACCATAGGCAAGTGGAATTAAAAATATATTAGCTTTATCCATGTGTGCAAATACTCTGATGCCTTTTTTGTTTATTTCACCAAGATCAACTCTAAATAAATCTATTGGAAATACGTGCAAAAATTTAATCTTGTCATTGCTATCAATTATGTCAATTAGTTCTTGAGTATTGTAATATTCTTTATAATTGGTGAACATATACTCTTCAAAATCGTATCTATTATCTAATAAATTTAACATTTCTTTTGATGAAATAAACGGAATAATTGCATGTGAAATGTCCACGTTTTCTTGCTCTGCCTTGTCAATAAGATGTTCATAAATTGCATAATGATCTTCTTCTTTTGTATCAATTAAAAATCGGCAATCTGGATAATTTTTTATTAAATCAAACAATATATCATCTGTCATGCCTCTATACTTGCCTGCTATTTTTGTATTTACATAATACTCATAAGAAATAGGATTTTCAAGGCTATATCCTTTTAAATATTCATATTGATGTGTTCCTATTAGTTTGCCATCTTTTGAGAATACTAAATCATATTCAAACATCCTAGTGCCGTCTTCGTAATAAGCATAAAAACTATCTACACAGTTTAAATATTTTTTAGTTATACCCTTGTCGTTCCTTAATGAGCCGCCTCCGTGAGCAATTGTGTATGTCGAATATGGAGTGACCTCACTATTTGTATAACATCTTTGAGGAGCAAGGTGCATCGCCGTGTTAAAAACCAAAATAGCCGCGCTGACAAAGCAACTCATTTTTAATCTTTTAACCCTTTTCCCCTCTGCGCCGTATTTTAAAAGGTCCTTATTGTTTAACCTGTTTTTAATAGCGTATTTATCTTTCACTGATATCCTTCTTTTGTTAATTGTGAGTTTTCTTTAATTAAATGTTACCATCGATTTTACAATTAGTCAATAAGCAATTTTAATCTCAATATTTAATGAATTACATAAAAGTTAACGAGCAAAAATATTAAAAATTTTGTTGACAACATTTTGTGAATATGGTATTATTCTACTCGCAAGTATTTATACGCGGGTGTAGCTCAGTGGTAGAGCTCCAGC
>CAYJAO010000078.1:0-3068 GCA_964368355.1 uncultured Lachnospiraceae bacterium
CTTTTTTATAGTGTCTTTTTATTTTATCTATTGACAAAAACCGACAAGTGCGATATTATGAAAATATTAACAGGGGAAATTATGGCCAAACAAAAATATTTATATAAAAATAAGAAAAATTTTTATAAAAACGAATCAAATCAACAGGAAAATGATTTTAATTATTTTTACTCTCCAAAATATGCAAAAATAGTAGGGCAAAAATATGGGCAAAGTGGAGAGGCTATAGAGAATGCTTTTAATCAATATTTCGAAGCAATGAAATATTTTGGCTTAACAAATTTAATAAATAAAGATTTGCTCCGCAAAAGAATTGATGAGCTGGAAATTTATTATCTATATAGAATTGGCAAAGACGTGTGCGCTTATACGGATTTAGGGGATTCTTATATTGCATTGAGAAAAAGTGCAAAGGTTGGAGATTATGCAACCCTTTTTCATGAATTTAATCATCTAATTACAATTAGAGAATGTGAAAATTTCGAAATTTTTAATCATACAAACGATAAAAGCGTAGAACTTGATATTGAAGAAAAAGAAGGCGATAGTAAATTAAATTTTGAATCAGGGTATAGTACTTTTGACCCAATAAATAGTCAAGATCTATATTATGGATTTGATGAAGGTGTAACTGAATTCTTGGCATTGATGCAAACTTCTTATTTAAATAAAAAGAGCAGTATTATTAGTGCGTACCCCAAAGCGACAAACTATGCTCATATACTTTACTTAATTGTTGGGAACGCTTTGTTTGATGGATATTTTAATGGTGGAAATTTTGGTGCTTTGAATAAATGTTTTAACAACCAAATAGACATGGCATTTGTCGCAGATGAAATCTCTCAGCTAGAAGAAACGAGTGTGCCTAGCGAATTTATAAAGTTGGACTATCAAATACAAGTGGATTTAATGAATTTATTTAGTTATAAACTTTCTATCGATGTTGTTAATAATTTGGATAAATTTAAGTGCTTTTATGAGATGGAATCCGCAATAACAAAAGCATATTGTATATATGCTGGTGCAATATTCTTTGATTTTAAAAGTAATTCTTTACTAAACAGCAACAGACAAGGAATTTTTGAAGAGTTGACAATAAATTATTATGAGCTTATTCAAGGATTAGGGGAATATATAAACAATAATCAAAATCTAAACAAAAATTTAAAATTCGATTTTGAAAAATGGACACCAACAGAAGAAGAATTAGAAGGGACTTGTTCTTTGTTTGAAATGATAAATGATGCTAATTACGCATTTATTTCCTATACAGAAAAACCTATAAATGTTTTAGATTATATAGATGATAAAAAAATAGATGTTTATAACATGGCAAAGGCAACATATTTAAGAAAGAAAAACCATATAGATGATGTTGCATTTATGAAAAACTATAATTCGCATGAAGGAGCAATTGAAAAAAGTTGCTAAGATAGAAAGTAATAAATTCTATAAAGAACTAGATACTACAATGGAAGAATACGACAAAGACCCTATAAATGACTTCGATAGAGGGCGTGCGGTTAATGATGCAGAGAAGAAAAAATAAACAATAAAAAGACGCGAAAAATTTTTCGCGTTTTTTGTTGACAAATGCAGGCTTTTATGATAAATTCAAGATGTGCCGCGTTAAAGTGGTTTTTTATTGAGTGCCGTTAGGCCACCACAAGAGCGAGTTTGGTTAGAGGAGGTAAATATGTTTGCAATAGTTACAACTGGCGGAAAGCAGTATAAAGTTAGCGTTGGCGAAGAAATTGAAGTTGAAAAATTAGAACGCAATATTGGCGATAAAATTAAACTTGATGTTCTTATGCTTGCTGATGGCGAAACTGTTAAAGCGGGAAATCCTGTTGTTGCTGACGCTATCTGCGAGGCAGAAGTGGTTGAGCATGGTAAAGGTGACAAAATTATCGTTTTTAAATACAAGGCTAAGAAAAACGTTCATAGAAAACAAGGTCACAGACAACCTTATACAAAATTAAAAATAGTAGCGATAAAATAATATGACAAAAATAACTTTTTTTAAAAATAAAAATTTTTTAGTAGGATTTGAAGTCACTGGCCACAGTGGATATGCTGATGAAGGCGGTGACATAGTATGTGCAGCAGTTTCAAGCATGACGCAAATGACCATAGTAGGATTAAAAGAAATTTTAAAATTAAATCTCAATACTAAAAAAGACGAAAAGAAAGCTTATTTGATTTGTAAGATCGCAAAGAATTCAACACAAAACGAAATAGAAAAAGCACAAGATTTTCTTAAGACTTTGAAAATTTCGATAGAGCATGTTGAAAAAGATTATAAAAAATATATTAAGATGGAGGTCAAAGATGAAATTTATTAATATTCAACTTTTTGCCCATAAAAAAGGTGGCGGTTCAACCAAGAATGGTAGAGATAGCAATTCAAAACGTCTTGGGGTTAAAGCGGCTGATGGGCAACTTATATTAGCAGGTTCAATCATTATTAGACAATGTGGCACTAAGGTTTACCCAGGGGTAAATGTTGGTATGGGAAAAGATTACACGCTTTTTGCTCTTAAAGATGGAAGGGTTAAATTTTCTAAAACGGGCGACAAGAAGCTTGTAAACATTGTAGAAGCTGAATAATAAGAAACAAAGCGTTTGCTTTGTTTTTTTAAACGTAAAGATATGGGCGGAGCAAGTATTCCCTTATTGAAAAATAATAAAAAAATTAAAAATATGCTATAATAAAACCATGAGATATACCACACGCGAGACGCAAATAGAAGTTTTATCAGTTGATGAATTTAACCCACAACATATTTTTGAATGCGGGCAAGTTTTTTGCTACAAGAGATACGGAGATGTTTTTGTTTGCTACCCAAAAGATAAATTGGCGGTGGTTTATAAAAATGAGAATAAGTATATAATTGAATGTTTTTTTAAAGAAGATATTGATTTTTTTATTAATTTTTTTGATTTAAATATCAATTATTTAGAAATTAAAGAGAAAATAAATAATTTAATAAATAAAAAAGATTTTATTTTTAATAAGAATTTAATTAAAAATTCACTACAATTTGGATATGGAATAAGAATATTAA
>CAYJAO010000079.1:0-2949 GCA_964368355.1 uncultured Lachnospiraceae bacterium
CACTTTAAGAGAATATTAAAGATAGATTAGATACAAACTACTACCAAACTTAAAATAAAAAAAAGGAGAAAAAAAGAAATATGAAAAAATTTTTAAAGGGGATTGCAGTGATGCTTGCGTTGGCGCTTGTCATTACACCATGTGCAATATTGTTCGCAGGTTGCGGAGAAGCGGATATTGTTGGAGAATGGAAACTGTACCAGTATTACTATATTGAAGATGGGGTGAAAGAAACTGTGAATATAGGGGATCCTTGGGAAGGAAGTACAACACTTTCAGAAAATTTTATGAAATTTAGAGCCAATGCTGATGGATCGTTTTCTATTTTAGTTGGTGACGATGAAGAGACTGGAACTTGGACGAAAGATGGAGATATCTATGTTTTCGCTTCCGCATCAGATCCAAATGATCTAGCGTATGGCAAAATTGAAGATGGAAAACTTAGATTCTTCATGATAATGGAAGACCCCGAAGCGATAGGCTACATCTTTCAAAAATAATTAATGCATAAAATAAAACAGGCGAGCGCCTGTTTTTTTATTTCATATTGCTTGACATCGTTTTTCTGTTAGAGTATTCTAATTATGTAAATATGTTTGCTGAAAAGCAAATTGTTTTTTTGAATTTGAGGAGAGAACAAATGAAGGTTTTAGTTATTAATGCGGGCAGTAGTTCATTAAAATATCAACTTTTTGATATGGACAACGAATACGTTATGGCAAGGGGGAATTGCCAAAAAATAGGCATTCCAGGTTCGTTTATTGAGCATAAATTTGCAAATGAGAAAATTGAAATTCATGAGCAACTTAATAGTCACAACCAAGCAATTGAAAAGGTGTTATATCTTTTAATAAGCGAAAAATATGGAATTATCGAAAATTTGAATGAAATAACCGCAGTGGGGCATAGAGTCCTTCATGGTGGAGAGATATTTAAAGACTCTGTAATTGTTACACCAGCAGTTATGAAAAAATTAAAAGACCTTGAACCACTTGGGCCTCTTCATATGCCGGCAAATATTTCTGGTATTTTGGCATGTGAAAAAGTTTTACCAAAGGCACCACAAGTAGCAGTTTTTGATACAGCATTTCATGCACAGATGCCAAAAGAAGCATTTTTATATGCAATTCCATATGAGGCTTACACAAACTGGAGAGTTAGGCGCTATGGCTTCCATGGAACAAGTCATAAATATGTAGCGACAGAAATGGCAAGAATTTTAGATAAGCCATTAAAAGACTTGAAGATTATAACTGTTCATCTTGGAAACGGCTCAAGCATAGCAGCGGTTAAAGATGGGAAAAGTGTTGATACATCTATGGGGTTTACCCCGCTTGAGGGCGTCATAATGGGCACGCGTTCTGGCGACGTTGATGCTTCGGTTGTATCATTTATTGCTGAGAAAGAAAATTTACAAGGCGCTCAAATTGCTGAATATTTTAACAAGAAATGCGGAGCATTGGGAATAAGCGGTGTAAGCAGCGACATGAGAGATGTAAATAAAGCGGCAGAAGAAGGCAATGAACGTGCTAAACTTGTCGTTCCAATGATGGCCTATCGCATCAAAAAGTACATTGGCGCTTATGCAGCTGTTATGAATGGGGTTGACGCAATTGTGTTTACTGGAGGAATAGGCGAAAATCAAGAGGATTTACGCGAACTCTCAATGGCTGGACTTGATTATTTAGGCGTTGAATTTGATAACGATAAAAATGCAAGAATTCCAAGAGGGACGATTGAAGAAATTTCAAAACCAACCTCAAAAGTCAAAGTTTATCGTATTCCTACAAACGAAGAATTGGTTATTGCTCGCGATACAATAAATTTAGTAAAATAAATTGTTAAAGTTAATAAAAAATCGTTGACAAATAAAGGTTTTATGTTATAATTACCTAGCAAGTTAGAAAAGAAAGAATATAGGAGGAAAATAAAATGGCAGTTCCAAAGCACAAGGTTTCAAAAGCTAGAAGAAATTCAAGAAATTCAGCAAATTTTAAAGCTTCTGCTCCAACATTAGTTGAATGTCCAGAATGCCACGAACTTAAAATTCCTCATAAAGTTTGCAAGAAATGCGGAAGTTATGATGGGAAAAAAGTGGTAGAAGTTAATAAAGATAAAAAAGAAACAAAGTAATAAAAATGGCTATCGATAGCCATTTTTTTATGCCAGAATTTTATTCTGTTTAAATGTGAGAAAAATCAATAATGTTTATTGCACAACTAAAAATTGATTAAAAAGTTAAAAAAGTAATCGGTGAAAACTGAATTTGGGGTGTTTTTAACAAGAAAAAAGCGCGATATACCACTGGCACTGCGCTTTTATATTTTTCTTATTATTATATTCCAAATATTTGTGCGAATTGTATAGGGAATACGCTTGACCAAATGTAAAATGCTGAGAGCGCGAGGAATACAATCATTAACACAATTTTAATAATACTTCTTCCAATTAAATTTATAAATACTAACGCAGCAACTATTGTCAAAGCGCCATACTTTTGAAGATAATCAACTAAGCCTTGGAAATTTGTTGTATCCATGAAGCCTAAATGGTTGTTTAATGAAATAATGAATAAACCAATCAAGAGTAATAAACCTGCTACAGTTACAATCCAATTTAATATTTTTTTCATAACCCTCCCTAATTACCTACATACTATCATATTTTCATTTGCTTGGCAATATGTTTTTTTGATGTGTTTTTTTTCATATTATGTTATAATCAAAATATGATAATAAAAAGTGCGGAGTTTTTGACAAGCATAGCTAACAAGAATGACATTTTAGATTTAGGTCTAAAAGAATATGCTTTTGTTGGAAGAAGTAATAGCGGGAAAAGTTCGCTTATAAATTCGTTAGTAAATCGAAAAAGATTGGCAAAAACTTCCTCTACACCTGGTTTGACAAAATTAATAAATTATTTTGTTATTAACAAGGGACAAGAGAATAG
>CAYJAO010000080.1:0-2880 GCA_964368355.1 uncultured Lachnospiraceae bacterium
GCAAAAAACTCTAAGAATTTTTCTATTTCTGCATTAAAGAAGTTGGAAGATTTAAAGATAATTTTATCAATTAATGAACAAGTCTTTAGAAAACCATTACAAAATGCTGGCTTGAATAATTCTCAAAAAATAGTTCACACCCCCGCGCAGATTAGGGCCCTCGAAAGCGTCAATGGCGAAGGGGCATATCTTTTGCACGGAGTGACGGGAAGTGGTAAAACAGAAGTTTACATGAGTGTCATTGAGAAGATGATGGCAAATGATAAAACGGCAATAATGTTGGTGCCAGAAATTTCGCTTACACCGCAAGTTTTATGCAATTTTAAAAATCGTTTTGGCGAAACTGTTGCTATTTTGCACAGTGGCTTATCTGCTGGCGAAAGATTCGATGAATGGTCGAGATTATTAAATGGTCAAGCAAAGATTGCCGTCGGGGCTCGTTCGGCGATATTTGCACCCGTTCAAAATGTGGGGGCGATTATTATTGATGAAGAGCATGATGGCTCTTATATAAGCGAAAGCAATCCTCGCTATAATACTTTTGACATTGCTCAATTTAGAGCGAAAAACAACCACTGTGCACTTATTTTAGGAAGCGCGACCCCTTCTTTAGAAACCTATTACAAGGCGGAAATTAACGAAATTAAACTTATAGAATTGCCTGTTAGAATAAACGGCAAAGAAATGCCAAAGATTGAAATTGTCGATATGCTTGGAGAGTTGAGAGGTGGCAACAATGATATCTTTTCGCGAAGATTATTGAGCGAGTTGACAAAATGTATTGGAAGCAATAAACAAGCAATGTTATTTTTAAATCGCAGAGGGTTTACCTCATTTATGATGTGCCGTGAGTGTGGCTATGTTGCAAAATGTAATGATTGCGATATCTCGTTGGTTTATCATAAAACAGAGAACAAGCTTAAGTGTCATTATTGTGGCAAGACTTATAAGGCACTTACTGCTTGCCCTGAATGTGGAAGCACACACATAAAAGAAGGCGCAATTGGCACGGAAAAAGTATGCGAAGAATTGAAAAAGTTTTTCCCAAATGTGAAAGTGTTAAGAATGGATAATGATACGACGAGGAATAAGGACGCACACTATAAAATCCTTTCCGAATTTAATAAAACTAAGCCATGTGTTTTGGTTGGCACACAAATGATTGCAAAAGGGCATGACTTTGCCGATGTGACGCTTGTAGGAATAATTGACGCAGACCAAGGTTTATATCAATCACATTATAAAAGTGCCGAACGAACTTTTGACTTGCTTACACAAGTTAGCGGACGGGCAGGAAGAAGCAAAGATGAAGGCAAAGTGATTTTGCAAACCTATTCGCCTAAAAAGTATGTCTATAATTTCGCCGCAAATTATAACTATAAAGCCTTTTATGAAAAGGAAATAAATTTAAGAAAAGTAACAAAATTCCCGCCTTTTTCGACTATTATACGAATAATGTTTTCAGGAAATAATGAAGAAGAAGTAAAAATTGCAACAAAAACGTGCTATGATAAAATTGTTCAAATAAAAGAGGAATTCAAAGATAATTTCATATATCTAAATGCTATGAAATCACCTGTGTCAAGAATTAAAGCCAAATATCGTTTTCAAATTTTGGCAAGACTAAACAATGAAAGTATTGAAAAAATAACAAGACTATTATATAATGCGTGTGATGAAAGTAATTCAGCAAAAGTTTCGTGTTTTGTTGAAATTAATCCACAAAGTTTAAGTTAGGAGTAAAAATGGCAATAAGAAATGTTATACAAACAGGGGATGAAATCCTCAGGAAGAGAAGCAAACCGGTAATTGATTTTGATGAAAAATTATGGGAATTGCTTGACGATATGAAAGAAACCATGCACAAAAACAATGGCATGGGGCTTGCTGCTGTACAAGTTGGAATTTTGAAAAGAGCAATAATTATAGAAAACAACAATATGTTTATGGAGTTAATCAACCCTGAAATTCTCAAACAGTGTGGGGAAGATATTGACCTTGAAGGTTGTTTAAGCGTTGTTGGTAAAAGTGGTTACGTGGGAAGGCCAATGAAGGTGACAGTAAAAGCGCAAGATAGAATGGGCTACGATTTCACAATTACGGGAGAGAAATATCTTGCTAGAGTATTGTGCCACGAAATCGACCATCTTGATGGGATTTTATACACCGACAAGGCTATAGAAGGATATGTTGAAGAATGAAAATAGTTTTTTTAGGAAGTTCAGATTTTTCTGTTTTGAGTTTAAAAAGATTGATAGAAAATGGTCATAAAATATTGGCTGTTGTTTGCCAACCAGATAAGCCCAAGGGCAGAGGGAATAAGGTTGAATTTTCCAGCGTAAAAAAACTTGCGATAGAGAATAATATTCCCGTTTATCAATTTCAAAAAATAAGAGCCGAAGGCGTGGAAATTTTGAAAGATTTGCAACCCGAATTGCTTGTTGTTGTGTCCTATGGCCAAATTCTTTCACAAGAAATAATAGATATAGGAAGTAAAGGCATAATCAATATTCATGCTTCATTGTTGCCTAAATATCGTGGCGCTTCGCCAATAATAACGGCAGTATTGAATGGTGAAAGAAAAACTGGCGTTACAATTATGCGAGTTGTAAAAGCGGTTGATGCTGGCAATATGCTTATGAAAGCAGAACTTGAAATTGATGAAAACGAAACGGGTGGCGAGCTCGCAGACAGGCTTTCGAAACTCGGGGCAGATTTATTGATAACCGCCATTAAAAAGATGGAAAGCAATGAGATGGTTGAAGAAGAGCAAAATGAAAATCAAGCCACTTTTACAAAAATGATACAAAAAGAAGATGCGAAATTGGATTTCAGTAAATCAGCGTGGGAGTTGAAAAATCAAGTGCGAGCATTCAACCC
>CAYJAO010000081.1:0-2795 GCA_964368355.1 uncultured Lachnospiraceae bacterium
ATTAAAAAATATGGCAATATCACTAATTTTTAAATATTTTACTTACAATTATTGTCATATCATCAACCGCACTTCCACCGCAATTTTCTAGTGCTTTTTTAAGAATTATTTCTGCTAAAATCTGTGGATTAGATTCAGCAATATTGTTAACAAAATTTGCATAATCTTCATTTGAGTAAAACGAATCAGTAATTCCATCGGTTGCCAAAATTAAATAATCTCCGCTTGAAAGCACCAATTTTTTTATCTGTGGTTGAGCGCTATCTACAATTCCCAAAGGCAATGCTGAACTATCAATCAAGTCTATTGAATTTTTGTGTTTTATCAAGCCGACAGGCGCACCAAGTTTTATAACATCAGCAATTCCTTTGCGTAAGTCAACAACGGCTAAATCCAACGCTGAAAACATTTCTTCCCCGCTTAGTGACAAAAGTTTATTTGTTGAGGACAAGATTATATCGTTATCAAATCCGGCCTTATAAAAATTCTCAACCAACCCCATAGCAAGATTTGAAGACTTTTCCGCCTTTTTACCGCTCCCCATTCCGTCGCAAAGCGCCATCATAAATTTGTCGTTGTCAATCTTTATTAGTGAGTAAGAATCTCCGCTTGTTTTACTTGTTGCCTTTTTTGTTGCAGCAGTGCCAAATACAATATTATAAACCGGGCTCGTTTTGAAGTTTAGAACACTCCAGCCACTGCGACCTGATGGGCTTTCACTCTCTAAACTCATTCGCCCGCCACAAATTTTTGAGACAACATCAGCAATCTTTTCTTTGCCAGCATCTTCATTTTTGACAATAACTGTGGCAGAAAGCATTTCTTTATTGCTATCATAAACAACGGCATCAGAACAGTTGATATTAGAGAAAGAAAGTTCTTCTATGATTTTATTCTCTTTCCAGCTATCAAATGTCACAGGATTGTTAACTTCCTGTGCCAACGAACGCATAATTTTTGAAACTCCACACAATTGCTCTGCTACCAACATTCTGCTTGCATCAAAATTATTCATTAGCCCAGCGTATTGCTTATATTGTGCTGATGTTTGATTTATTGTAGAAATCATAATATTAACGCGATTGCAACGAGATGTAAGATAAGGCGGAACATCTATCAAAGTTGTCTTTCCTCTTTCAAAGCCCGCATCAACCATACCACCTAAAACCCTCTTTGTTTCTTCTGCAAATTGTCTATGACATTTATTCTTTTCTGGGCAATCTCCACACACCTTATCTTTTATGTCTTGCGCCAACATTTCCTTCGCTTGTTCTACACTCAGTCCACCTTTTATCATGCCCCTAAACGAATTGTCCATTTCGCCAAATATATCAGACAATTCACCCAATTTTCTTGCTAAATTTTCGCTATTTCTGTTGGCAACATTTCGCATTGCGGAATTACCTGCCGTAGAACCAAAGAAGCCAGAAAGTTCGTTAAAAAATTTAGTTGGAATGACCAAAAATGCAAGAGTGCCAATTATTACTGGGAGATACCCTATAATGTCATAAGAATAGTACAAACCAAAAAACCAGCCAAGTGCGGCTTCCACTAATAAAAGTGCAACTGCTGAAAAGATTTTGTTTCGAGATTTAAAACAAGAAACAACCATCGCCCACACAACAAACGTCGCTAAAAATATGGGACTATTAGAATTAAGCATTGCGCCAACCCCCATAATCCCCGCTGAAAAAAGTGAAGTTGAAATATTAAATGTGTATGCAGTTGTAAGAATTAAAAAACACGCAAAAAGTTTTATCAATTCAAACTTACCAAGAGTAAATTCGCTCAATCCACTCGCCAGCGCCATCAGTACGACCCCTGCGCAAATTATCTCATCAACTGTAAGCCTATATGCAAAGCCTTTTACGGTGATCGCCTCAAAAATTTTAATGCAAGCGAACATGAATAATATCCCGAAAATAATCGAAAGAATTGTATAAACAATGTTACCACCAAAGACAGAAAGGGTTATGAAACAGGCTTGGCTAAGTACTCCATATACACCAATTTGCCAATACTGCATTCTCTTTTTTAATTTTAGATGAATGCCGTAAGTTATCAGCATAACTGCAACTGTTGCAACGGCAGAATACAATGACAATAATTCAAAAGTTCCTAAAAATGAACCAGCGATATACAATGGTGCAAGAATTAAAACATTGTGATTGCACCACATCAACGCAAATAAAAATCCGAAAGAAAATGGAAAAATAATGCCATTTATATTTGCCTTGCTCATTATGTAAAATCCAAAGAAAAATAATAAATATTTTATAATCTCAGTTAAAATTTGCTTTTTATTTTCTGCAATTTTCGCTATCATGTGAACTCCTCTTGATAAAAAAAGTATAGTTCAACGTGAATTTACACGATATATAAAAATTTGTCGTAATGTGTAACAAGCTGATGTTTTTTATAAATTGCAAAATAAAAGCACCCTCTCGGGTGCTTAAATTAAACTACTATAAATTAAAATTGATCTTTGTAGCTTTTACCAAATTTAAAAGCTGGAACTTTACATGCTGGAATTTTGATTGCTTTCTTTGTTGCTGGGTTGATACCTTTTCTAGCTGCTCTAGCTTTTACTTCGAATGTCCCGAAGCCAGGTACTGTAACCTTGCGTCCTGCTTTAAGTTCTGCTGTAACTGCGCCTACAAAAGCGTCGAATGCAAGTCCTGCTTCTTTTTGTGTCAAACCCGCTTCAGCAGCAATAGCTTTTACTAATTCTCCTTTATTCATAATTTAATAATCTCCTTTTATTTATTTTCGTTAAACTATTCATCTAACATCAT
>CAYJAO010000082.1:0-2781 GCA_964368355.1 uncultured Lachnospiraceae bacterium
AACAACTCGTCCATTTTTAAGAACAAGTGAATTTTTGTGGCAAGAAGGTCACACTGTTTACGATAGTCAAGAAGGCGCTACACATGATGCAGAGAGGATGCTTGAAGTTTATAGAAAACTTGGCGAAGATTTTCTTGCCATTCCTTTCTTTACAGGGAAAAAGACAGCAAGTGAAAGATTTCCAGGCGCAGTAAATACATTTACAATTGAAGCAATGATGCATGATGGAAAAAGCTTACAATCTGGTACGTCACATGATTTAGGACAAAAATTTGCAAAAGCATTTGGAATTAAATTTTTAAATAAAAATGAAGAACTTGAATATGGCTATTCATCATCTTGGGGTGTTTCAACACGTTTGATCGGCGGACTTATAATGGTACATGGTGATAATCGTGGCTTGGTTTTACCTCCAAGAGTTGCACCAATTCAAGTAGTAATTATTCCAATTGGTAGTGGAAATGAGATAATTCTTGCAAAAGCAAACGAAATTGAAGAAGAATTGAAATCTTCTGGAATCCATGTGCTTACCGATAATTCAGAGAATTCTCCGGGCTGGAAATTCAATCAATGGGAGATGAAAGGTGTTCCAATTAGAATAGAGATTGGACCGCGTGATATTGAAGCGGGAAATGCTACAATTTGTCGTCGCGACACGCTTGAAAAAGAAACCTTGCCATTAGACAAAGTTGTTGATGAAATAAAAGCAATGTTGAATAAAATACATGTAAATATGTATGAAAAGGCTAAACAATACCGCGATGCAAGAATTGAGAATATTGAAAGTGTAGAAGAGTTGTTACATGCGGTCGACAATAAAAAATTTGCACGTGCACACATCTGTGAAGATGAGGCTTGTTGCTTGAAAGTAAAGGAAAAGACGACTGCTACAGCAAGAATGATTGAAAACGAACATCTTGAAGGGAAACATAAATGCGCAGTTTGTGGAAAGTCAGCAACCAGAACAGTTTTGTTCGCTCGTTCTTATTAAAAAATGAAAGGCAGTTCTGCCTTTTTTAATTAAAAAAATAATAAAAATATTTAACAAAACAGTTGCACAAAAATTTTTTATGTGATACTATTGTAAAGTAAAAGGGCTTTACAAATGAGTGATATTGAAAAAACAGTTTTGTTCGGAGGTCTTTTTGACTTGTACGGCAAACTTTTAAGTGGCGTACAAGAGAATGTCATGAGAGATTATTATGAGAACGATTTAACTCTCTCTGAAATTGCTGAAAACAACCATATATCACGACAAGCCGTATACGATGCGGTTGTAAAAGCGCAAAAAAAGTTACTAGAAATAGAAAAGAAAGTTGGCGCATATCAAGAAATAATAAAATTAAAAAGCGGGAGAAACTAAGTTGGCAATATTTGAAAGTTTAAGTGAAAAGTTGAACCATGCGTTTAGTAAAA
Source organism: uncultured Lachnospiraceae bacterium (assembly GCA_964368355.1). Lineage (GTDB taxonomy): Bacteria > Bacillota > Clostridia > Christensenellales > UBA1242 > UMGS687. The sequence goes on from CAYJAO010000082.1 coordinate 1,417, forward strand.
TAATAAATCGTGGAAAATTGACATCACTTGAAATTAAAGATGCTATGAGAGAAGTTAAAATGGCGTTGCTTGAAGCAGACGTCAATTATCTTGTTGTCAAAAAATTTATTGCTGACGTATCTGAAAAAGCAACAGGGGACGAAGTTTTAAAGAGCCTTACACCTGCTCAACAAGTTATCAAAATTGTCAAAGACGAATTAATTGCCTTAATGGGAAGCACAAATCAAAAACTCGAAATTAATCCAAAACCACCAACAATCATAATGATGTGTGGATTGCAGGGCGCTGGTAAAACTACAATGTGTGCAAAATTGGCTTATTATTTGAAAAAATCAGGCAAAAAACCACTTTTAGTTGCTTGTGATATCTATAGGCCAGCAGCAATAAATCAGTTGCAGATAGTAGGCAAACAAGCAAACACACCTGTTTTTGAAAAAGGTACAGCAAATCCCGTAAAAACAGCAAAAGAAGCAATACAATTTGCCAATAAACAAGGATTTGACACCGTTATTATAGATACAGCAGGGCGTTTGCACATTGACGATGAGTTGATGAAAGAGTTGGAAAATATCAAAAAAGAAGTCAATCCAACCGAAATACTTTTAACAGTAGATGCAATGATTGGACAAGATGCTGTGACAACGGCGGAAGAATTTAACAATAGGTTAGATATTACAGGCGTGATTTTAACTAAGCTAGATGGCGACACTCGTGGGGGTGCGGCGTTATCGATCAAAGCAATTACGGGAAAACCTATCAAATTTTCTGGTATTGGGGAAAAACTCGGCGACCTAGAACCGTTTTACCCAGATAGAATAGCAAGTAGAATTCTTGGAATGGGCGACGTATTAACCCTTATTGAAAAGGCGCAAGAAGCAGTGAGCGAAGAGCAGGCTAAAGAACTTGAAAAGAAATTTAGACAAAACAATTTCAATTTTGAAGATTACTTAGTGCAAATGCAAAATCTTAAAAAGATGGGAAATTTGCAAGACATAATAAGTATGATCCCTGGACTTGGCTCAAAACTAAAAAATATGCCAGCTGTTGACGAAAAGCAACTTGATAAGCAGCGAGCAATAATTCAATCTATGACTACAAAAGAGCGTAGAAACCCAGATATCATCAAGGCAAGCCAACGCAAAAGAATCGCTAGCGGCAGTGGAACGAGCGTTCAAGATATAAATCAACTCTTAAAACAACTTGAACAAAGCAAAGAGATGATGAAGCAGTTGAAAAACAAAAAAGGCTTATTTTAATAAATGTTGTAGTATTATGCTTGCGTAGTACACAACATATTGAAACAAAGACCGATATTACATTCGAAAGAATTTAATATATATAGTAAAATTTTTATAGGAGGAAAAA
>CAYJAO010000083.1:0-2773 GCA_964368355.1 uncultured Lachnospiraceae bacterium
AGCCCATTGAGTTTGTTTTTTTTAACTATTAAACTATTGCATCAATCAACATGACTGTATTGTTTTTATTGTATATTTTTATTTCTTCAAATTTGGAGGGGATTAAAATGTCTTCTTGCAACTTTATTGCGTATGAACAGAAAGTTCTTAAATAATCTTTAATGAAGATGAAGGCTTCTTCTATAGAATCTCCATCGGTCACTAAATTTAAATCTGGGATCATTGCAGTATATGTATCATCTTCTTCTTTTATAAAAACTGCAGGGAAAACAAATTGTTGCATTTCTAACCTCTTATTTATTGATATTTTAACACAGTTTAAACTGATTGCAAAATAAAATAAGTAAAAATTTTAAAATTTTAAATTAAGTTATAAAAGCCTTTGTTTTTATTGACTTTAAAGATATATTAATGTATATTTTTAGGTAGGAGAAAATGATGGACTTTAATAAACTTAATGAAAGATTGGCTGGATTGTCGACAGAGATTGAAATGAGAACTGCGAAAATAAACTTTTTAGCAGAAAATGGAATTGTGCCATTTGCTGAAAAGTATGAAAGGACTCATACAATTAAAGAAGTTAGAGAATTGCCGGAAGGAACCAGGGTAAAAATCGCTGGTAGAATTATATTTAGACGCATAATGGGCAAATTCGGCTTTATGAAGATCCAAGATGTTGAGGCATCTATTCAAGTCAGTGTAGGAAGAAATGAAATTGACGAAGAGGTTTATGAATTTTATAAAAAACTTATAGATATTGCTGACTTTGTTGGTGTTGAAGGTGAACTTTACAAAACCCAAACTGGTGAATTGACCATACGAGCATTTAAAATTGATTTATTGAGCAAGGCAATGCGTCCGCTTCCAGAGAAATTCCACGGATTGACAGATTTGGAACAAAAATATCGTCAACGTTATCTTGATTTGGTTTCGAACGAAGAGAGCAGAAAAGTTATGATTGGAAGAAGCAAGATAACCGCTTTTATAAGAAAATATCTTCAAGACCATGGTTTTATGGAAGTTGAAACACCTATTTTGCAAAATGCTGTCTGTGGCGCTAGTGCAAAACCATTCTATACGAAACACAACGCTTTAAACAAACTACTAAATCTTAGGATTGCACCAGAAATTGCTTTGAAAGAGGTTATTTGCGCTGGATTTGACAGAGTGTTTGAAGTCGGTAAAGTATTTAGAAATGAAGGCATGGATCAACAACACTTGCAAGAATTCACAGTTTGCGAATGGTATGCTGCATATTGGAATTTTGAAGACAATATTAAATTCTTCCAAGATTTTATCAGAGCACTTTTAACTGAAGTTTTAGGTACAACAACCTTAGAATATGAAGGGCAAACACTTGATTTTGGAGCAGAATGGGCAAGGGTTGATTATACTGCAAAGATGCGTGAAATTTTGGGTTTTGATTTCTTAAATTACAATGATAGAGATGAATTGATATCAGCTGTTGCAAAAACTGGAATGTTTACAGAGAAAGAATTTGAAGACGTAAAAACCGTAGGTGGAGTCATTGATTATATTTACAAGCGTAAAATTCGTGTCGATTTAATTCAACCAACTGTTTTATATAATTATCCCGCTTGCTTAGTCCCTCTTGCAAGAAGAAATGATAAAGATGAAAGAATTATTGACATGTTCCAAGTTTTAGCCATTGGCTCAGAGTTGTGCAAAGCATATTCTGAATTAGTCAACCCTATTACTCAACGCCAAGCGTTCGAAGAGCAATTAAAAGCGAAGAAAGCGGGCGATGACGAAGCGATGGATTTAGATGAAGATTTTATGCTTGCTATGGAGCATGGCATGCCACCTATTAGCGGACTTGGATTCGGTCTTGACAGATTGATGGTTATAATGTTTAATCAGCCATCAGTTAGAGATGTTATCTTATTCCCATTGATGAAATAGCGTTTTAAAATAATTTTGTTAATGGCTTAAATTATTCAATTTGAACAAATGTTCTTATTAAACTAAGGAGGGAAAAATGGATACAAAATGGCTTAAAAAGTTAGATGAACAAAAATTAATAGGTTTAGGGTTTGGTGATGATGCACAAATACTTTGGGCGAGAAAGAATACAGGCAATTCTAACAATATTTCATTCGAATTGTTGTATATCAGTAATTTGTCGGGATACGCTCCAAATCTGGATGAAAACATAAGTTTGGATGAAGAACTTCAATATCTACAGTATTTTGCAGGTAGGGCAAAAAAAGATGAAGATATGAATGAGTTTATCAAAAAGCCTAGCATTTTGTTTGGTGAGAGTGACAAAATTTGTCTTTCGGGCAGAGCATTGAGCGAAAATTTAGGTCTTGTTTGGGTGGAAATTGATTCTGATTTCGGGAATATAATAAATTCAAGCGAAATAGATTTAAAGTCTCAAGAAGTGTCGCGAAATTTTATAAAATTGATGAGAAGTTTTTTCTATCAACCTTATTATTGTGAAGCGATGATTGATTATTTTGAAAAGAGAGAGAATGAATTGAAAAATAAATCAAAAAAGATGACATTTCAGGAAATTAAGGATCAAGAAATTAGTGAAAAAATTAAATCTTGCGCAACAAAAATAGCCGATTTTTCCAATGAATTGAATTATTATCGCACAATAGAACTTGAAAAAAATAACAAAGTTATAAATAAGGCTTTAAATCAAGTAGAGAAAAAATATAATGTTAATAATAAAAGCGGCACACAAAAATAAATTATCTAAAAATCAATCTGTAAATAATAAAATCGGATTATTTTAGAGTAATAA
>CAYJAO010000084.1:0-2752 GCA_964368355.1 uncultured Lachnospiraceae bacterium
GGTAATTTATTGGGAGAGTCTGGGAAGATAGAGTTGGTTAATGTTGATGAAGAACTTGCAGGTTTTAAGATTAAAGGAGAGTTTGGCTCTTCTGTGGCCATAACAGTTTGGGCATCAAGCGCGGAAATAGGTACAAGTTATGACTTTACAATAACAATTAAACCAAATGCTCAGTTGACCATAACCCCTGTCGAGCACTCAGGTGCTACAAAAAATGAAGCGGGCGCGTACGCGGTTTATGCGGAAGCAGATGTTTCCACTCCAAGCACTTCGTACAAAGAATATAATTTGGATTTAAAAAATGGCTACACGGCAAATCCAGGAAGCGATATTTCTCTTAAATATTCCATTCGCAAAGAAGACGAAACAATTGTAGCTGCAGAAGGTAGCACCACTACCTTGACAATACAAGGCATCGCTACTTTGACGATTCCCGACAATAATTTAGCTTCAATCAAATTTGATCCAGTTGCAACATTAACTAAATATGTTTTAATTGTTGAATGGGGTGGGGTTGATTCTAATATTTACAATTTAAAGAAAGAAATTATTTTCTATGTATCTCCTAACATTGAATTTGGAGATATAACAAATGCTCCAAATAATGAAATAAAAGCTGGAGATATTGATGAAAGTATCAAAAATGTTGAAATTTTGTACTTAAACAATCAAGATAATCCAATTTTAAATGGACAAACAATAAGCTTATTAAACAATAAGTTAATATTTGAAAATGGAATAGAAATTGGCTTTAAAAGAATTTATCAAACTTATTTATTTGGTGAGGTTGAATTTAATGACATAGAAATTGACGGACAAAAAGCATTAAATCAAAAATTCTTATCAATAAATTATGGTGGGAAAATACTATATATCGCCTATTATGCTGCTCCAAATATAACAATCAACGGAGGAAAGACTGTCACTTACGACGGGAAAGAATATATAAAATTATATGCCGGACAAGGCTTATCTAGCGTTGACACATTGTTTAGTCACAACGGAGACACTTTACCTACTGGTAGCATTGCTGTAAATTGTGGGAATTGCGCAAATTCAACAAACATTCTTTCGCTTCCAAGACTTTATAACATTGTGGGCACAACTAATAATTCACAAAGTTACAGCATTGTCAAAACAAGCGAAGGCTTGATCATTACATCGATCGCTGTGTCCATTGGAACTGGCGAGGATCGCGAAGTTAGAGTTTTTGATGTAATCATCTTCCCATTCGAATGGAATTACGTAGATTATGAGGATGTTTCAACGACAGACGTAAAAGAAGTTTTAAACGGAACATTGGCTAAAGATGTTACGAGCGGAAGTAATACAATTATTGCTGACAACTTTACAGTAGGCGGATTGGCAAACATTGACCAATATTTCAATAGTAGTACTAATAAAATAACATATAAATTATATGCAATAGATTCTAATGGAGTAAGTACTCTCATTAATTCGACTAGCGGAATGATTTCATTTGGACACAATGCTAGCGCAAAATTAATGTTAAAGACTCAACCTTTTGCAAAAGATCAATTATATCGCATTGAATTCACATATACCGCTTATGCTGGATCGTTAAATGCAAGTTATAAATTTAACTATTATGTAAATATTAAAGCGATCCAAGAAATTGTTGTCAATTACCCAACCGCAACAGAAAATACAACAATATTGCCTCCTGAAGACTTTACAGGAAGCGATAAACATATTGTTTACTATGATCAATTTGCCAATAGCGAATATGTTCTAAACTTGAATTCTTCTGCATGGAATTTTAGCGGGAAAAATTATGTTAATGCAGAAGTTGGCGGAATCCCTATTGTACAAGATCAAAATACAGCAAGTTACAACAAACTTCACTATTCAATTTACAAGGTAATTATCTCAAATAATGAAATAGATAATATTTCTGACTATGTGTCAATCACTGACAATGGGATTGTGACATTAAAGAATAACAACAGCATCAATGATGTTGGAGTAATCATTAAAATCACAACAACTAATGGCGCGGAGAATTATTATAAGTTCTTATTAAAAGTTAGAAATTCCGAAACTAAAGTTGAGGCTGGCGATGATGGCTTGACTAAATTTAATGCTACTGAAGAGAATACGGGGATAATAGCATCGGGGACAAAAATTAATATGCTAGATAAGATTTCTATCCCAGGGAATTCTAGCTTTGCTTTGAGTAATTTTGCAATAACGAATGGAAAGACTGCACAATATGCATTATTTGATAATGCCGGCGAATTATTAAAAAGTAGCGACATGATGTATATTTCAGATTCTAACATTGTTGTTAGGGCATCATCAAGCACACAGCGCTCAATACTTGTAATCTACACAGCAGATGAAGGGGTAATTGTACAAGTAGAACTTATTGCAAAGAGCCCTCTTGAATTAAACTTTGAGCAAGGCAACCAAACTGTGTATTCTAACCAAGCTATTGATTTACAAAACCTTACAGGCTTAAGTTTATCTAATAATAATAATAATCCGTCAATTGCTTTATCCAATGCTAATCTTTCATGGAAAATAGTTTTTGACGACAACGAAATTAATAGAACATATATTAAGAACTTAGATTTAACCAATTTAACGGTTTCTGGCAAAGAATTCTTTGTTTTGCCAATGTCGAGCGAAAGGACTATAACATTTACTTTGTATGTTTGGTGTACCGATGGAGCCAACACCAATCCTACATTGCCAGGCGCAACTTCGGAAGAAGCAGCATGCTCAACAA
>CAYJAO010000085.1:0-2735 GCA_964368355.1 uncultured Lachnospiraceae bacterium
AATTCATATTATTCTATTATATATATATGACTTAATGGTGTTGAAAAATCTTTTCCATAAAAATCTTTCAACGCCTTTTCTAGTCTTACAAATTTTTGTTCTAGTTTTACAAGTGTTGGGCTTTGTGTAGCCTCTCAGGCTATTTATAACTTTGTTTTAGTCTACTTATTTTATTACAATTATGGGATTTAATTGTTTTAGTCTTTCATTTTCTTGTTCGTATTCTTCCTTTGTGTAATCAGGTGGGTTTTCATCAGTCGGACAGGCGATTATCGGCTTACAATTTTCTAGCCACTTCTCATAACTAGGCTCTATTAAAATATACTTAACTTCTCTATCTCCTATCGCTTCAGTAATTGCTTGTAAATGCTCGGTGTTACGATGAGGGGTGTAACCTTCAATTAATTCACTTTCTAGAGCTTGTTTATATCCTTCTACTAAGCCCTTACTCATATCAATGTGGTCTAAGTGAAATGGCTCTTTACCAATCAGCTCGCCGATTATTTTAGAGTAGTGTGTTTTACCACTGCACATTTGACCAATTATCCAAATCATAGAAAGTAGTGAGCAGTATCTTTGTTATCAATCTGCGTTTTATAATGTTTTAAAATCTTCTCTCTTATCTCTGGGTATTTGGTTTCCTTATTCACAACACCGTTTAAGTAATTAGGATAGTGATAGACGTTTCTAAATAGTTTATCTACTGCTCTAGTTAAAAGGTTATGCTGTGGGTTATCACTTTCTGCTGGGGTATAGACTACATCTTCGGTGTAAAAGTCTTTTAGCTTATCAATTAAGGTTTCTTCAGTTAGTTTATCTTCGTCTATTTGTAAGTAACAAATTGAAAGACCTAAGTCTTTAATTGCCTTATAGCTTTCTAACGCCCTCTTGTATCCGTTATCTCCTTGTAGGGTTGAGTGGGTGACTATAACTACAAGTGGTCTTTCTTCTACTAGAATATCAAGACCGAACAGAGCTTCATCATCGTTGTGACACGCTAGAAAAATCTTCATATTAAGACTATTAGGCTATCATTATTTGATAAATTTTCTCCCCCAAAATCTTCATAAGTAAAGTGTGATATATGCTCCTCATTTTTGTTCCCATATCTTACGGGGTGAACGCAAAACTCTTTTGGGGTTATAATTAATAACCTGCCTTTTTTCTTTAATCTTCCAACCAACTCTAATGCTTTATTTTTTTCAATATGCTCTATCACATCAATCATTAAAATAAGGTCATAATTACCTATTTCTAACTCGGTAATATCTCCTATATAAATGTTGTCGTAAATAGCTCTCTGAATATCCGTTATATATTTATCAAACACCTCAACACCGTCAACAGTTTCAACCTTTTTCCATCCGTCTATGTATGGCTTTTCTCTTAAATACTCTTTTGTTAAAAGCCCATACTTACCACAACCAAATCCTATATCTAATACCCTCTTAGGGTGTAGTCTTAAAAGGACATCTATAACCGTGCTTATTTGTCTATGGTCGCTACTTGGCATATTTTATTTGCTACATTTTTTATATCGTGCCTTTCTTCAAAATCCCATCTATGCGGATAAAATACTTCATATTCTTCTGGATTTTCTGGATTGTGTATATATGAGATAACATCACAAGCCCTTGCTTCTAGATTAACTCTTCCTAGTAATATACCAGCAACTATATCAGCATCTGCTATTTCTTTTTCTATCTCATCAGTTTCTCCTTTAATGCTTATAAATTCATTATTTGGTATATAAGCCCCAAAATCTTTTCCTATTATAAATATTCTAAAATCTTTACTTGCTCTACTTGTGTAATAGTTAAACATTCTTTGTCTTAGTGGGTCTATGGTTGCTGGTATAACTACTTTAATAAAATTTCTTTTACTTTTATTGATTGGTTTAAAACGTTCTAAGTCAACTCCATTATAAATAACTGTTATATCTTTATCTTTTAATCCGTGTTCTTTTATTAAGTGTTCTTTTATACTTGGTCTAATAGCTACCCAATGGTCTATACCTTCTGTTATTGGGGTTTCACAATCATATTCACTATGAACTATATTTATTACTCTTTTAGCTTTAGGGACTGGGAAGTTTCTTTGTGATACAAGTGCTAAATCATATTCTTCATTTGCTTCGGTAATACATTTAACTCCTATTTCTTCTAAGTCTGATTTAAGTTTGTTATTAGCCCAACTAGATAATAATGAAACATCGTTTTCTTTAGAAAGTTCTTTTGCTAGTGTATAGTTGTAAAGAGGACTACCTGAAAGATATGTCATTGTTTGACAAACTATAATTATTTTCATAAATTATAATCTATTTTTCGTTTCTCTTTTTCCAATTATTCTTAAATACTTCTAACTGGTCAGTAAACTCCATTGTCCATTTTCCATTATCATTAAACACTCTAGTTAATTCTTCATATTCTTTTAAGACTATCTTTGACGCTTCTCTTAAAATTGATGGTCTAACTTTTTCATCTATACGTTTTAATTTCCCACTATTCTTGTTAACTTTTTTTTCAAGCTCTTCCATTTCTTTTAAGATTTTAACATTCTCTTGTGCTAAACTTTCCTTTTCTTTTAACTGTTTAATTATTTTTTTATCTTGTATTTCTTTTTTCATAAAATTGTTTTATAAGCATCTTCCCAAAGATGTGCTTTATTGTTTATTTTATAGTTTTTTAAAACATACTTCTTAGCTTCTTTACCAATCTTTCTTCGCAATTCTTTAT
>CAYJAO010000086.1:0-2733 GCA_964368355.1 uncultured Lachnospiraceae bacterium
CATCGCCCCAGTGTCAGCAATCTTCGCAGGCTGCGGAGAGAAGAACCCACCAGCAGCAGTGGTTGACGAGGAGGATGCATTTGCCAAACTAAAGACAGCAGCACAGTATACTCTTGGTTATACAGGCGACTTCATGGTAACAGAATATGATTATGAGGGGAAAACGGTTTATTTCTATGATTCAACAGAGGGAGAGGAGAGAGCGGGGCATTTTAGGTGCTACTATGACGAAGAGGACCATTGGCGTAATTATGGACTAGATGATGACGACAGTTTTACAACAATAAGAGAACTATTTCTGGATCGTTTTATTGAACTAAGTTTTGTTGGGCTTCAAGCAGTTAATGTGGAAGATTTTAAGAGCGCAGTAACAGAAAATATTTATACAAATATACTTGGCTTGGATGAAGAAGAAAGAGAGGAAACTATAGTCTCAATTAGTTTTACTGAAGAAAATGGAGAATATACTTTGCATGCAGACATAAGATTTCTAGAGGGCGAAGATGAGTACGGAGATATTAATGTATATTTTGTTTACAATGCAGATAAGATTTTAGGATGGGGTTTGGTTAATGGCCGTGGTTATACAGGAATCACAGGAAACAGGGCGTTTGATATGCGGGGCATGTATTGTGAAATTTCCTATAATAACACAATAACTGAAGAAATCTATAATGATAGGACCTCTGGCGAATAAAATTAAACCAAGACACAAAAAACAGGCGGGAGCCTGTTTTTTTATTATTCTATTGATTTTTATAACAATATCCATTTAAGATTTTTGTAGTTTAAAACCCTTTTGTTTTTATTTAGAAGTACGGACAGGGGAAGCAATATCCTTCCGTGTTTTTAATTATAAAGGCTAAGAGCATAAAAACAGCCGATTGGCTGTTTTTTTTATTTCTCATTATCAGAAAGTCTTGCATATATATACTTTGTGAATAAAATTTGGCTGATGATGATGTTGCTGGGCACAGCAGCGTTATTGGTTGTTAATCCCTCGGCAACAGTTACGAGCATGACTGATGCTGCAACAAGCTCGGTTGATCTGTGCATAAGTTTGTGGGCGATTTATGCTGTTTGGCTGGGGTTGTTAGAAATTTTGGAAGCGAGCGGGTTGTCAGACAAACTTGCTAAATTACTTCGGCCTATTATAAGAAAGTTGTTTAAAGGAGCGGATGAAAAAACTCACAAAGATATCGCTGTCAATATTTCCGCAAACATTCTTGGACTAGGAAACGCCGCCACTCCTTACGGCATAAAAGCAATGAAAGGGCTTGATGACGGCAGTGGGGTCGCCACTCAATCTATGATCATGCTGATGGTTTTGAATGCGACTTCAATACAACTTATTCCAACTACAACAATAGGGCTTCGGGCGGCGGCGGGTAGCACCAGTCCTGCCGATATAATATTGCCAACTTTAATAGCGACATTTGTTACATGCTTAACTGGCATAGGGCTTGTATTTTTATGTGGGAAGATCTTTAAGAGGAAGAAAAATGCTTAAAATTGTTGCGTTAATCATAATTATCTTTATAGTATTCTTTTTTATTTTCAAAAAAATTAGTTGGGTAATTTTGAGTTTGTTGGGCGTAATCGTCTGTATGATGTTTGGAGTTTTTTAGTGAGCGTATACATTGTCCCCATATTTATAATATTAGTATTATTGTATAGTAGTTATAAAAACTTAAATACATACAATATATTTGTCAAGGGGGCAAAAGGGGCATTTGACCTAATAATTTCCATATTCCCCTACATTGTCGCAATCATGATTTCAGTTGCATTAATGCGAACAAGCGGGCTCATGGATTTAATCACACAGGCCGTTTCGCCGGTATTTAATTCGTTGGGCATTCCACCAGAAGTTAGCGAACTTGTCTTATTGCGTCCTTTCACAGGTAGCGGTAGTTTTGCACTATTGAATGATATTTATGCCAATTATGGCGCAGATAGTTATGTTTCTCGTTGTGCATCGGTTATTATGGGATCAAGCGAAACGGTGTTTTATGTGGCGACCGTCTATTTTTCTCAAACAAAAGTAAAGAAATTACTCTATGCAATTCCTTGCGCCCTTGTTGCTTCACTGGTTGCGGCGATTTTATCTTGTTTGTTGTGTCGAGTGATGTAAGTTTGATTTTTCTTCAAAGCGTGCTCATTAATCATGGCAATTTTTTCGTTTATTATTCTGGGGATGTAAAAATTCGGGGTGATTTCATGAATTTTGTAATTTTTTTGACGGTCGTTTTTATTATTTTTGCGAACACACGGCGAGGTGTTGGAATATAGGTCAAAAAAAGGCAAAAAAAGTTGAAAAAAAGTGAAAAAAGTTTGGAAAAACTGTTGACTTTTATTTTTTGAAGATGTATATTAATGTCACCGTGCGCAATAAAAGAGCCCAAAAACAGGTAAGAAATTACGGTTTAAAGGTTATTGCAAAATCGCGGAATCGCACTGTTTGTGCGAGCGAGAACATTGACAATTGAATAATATAGATATCAGTACAATAATTTAATTATTATTGTATAGAGTCAAATATCAGTAACATAAAAAAATAAGTGTAATATGTAAAATCTTCAAAAATATAATAAAAAGATATACTGTTAATTTACGCTGAGTTTTTATCTTTAACAAATAACAAACAAAGATTTAAAATATAGTGAAAATGCTAAGAAAATCCAAAAAAACGTAATTTATAGATTAAGCTACAAAGAGCATATGGTGGATGTC
>CAYJAO010000087.1:0-2723 GCA_964368355.1 uncultured Lachnospiraceae bacterium
GTTCAAGAAAGAACTTTTAACCCAACAGATAAATTTCAAATTGCAGTTATTGAAAGAAAAGATATGCAATATCTTTATAATGAAGGTGATATTTTTTATTTTATGGATATGGAAACATACGACCAAATCCCACTTAACAGAAGTCAAGTTGAAGGTGCGCTCAATTTCATAATAGAAAACATGACGGCAACAATTCAATTCTATAAAGGTGCAGCGTTCTCAGTTGAACCACCAAACTTTGTAGAACTTTTGATTACGGATTGCGAACCAGGAATTCAAGGAGATACATCAAAAGCAGGTTATAAACCAGCAACACTGGAAACAGGCTATACAATCACAGTTCCACTTTTCGTCAACCAAGGAGAAAAAATCCGCGTTGATACAAGAACTGGGACATACATGGAAAGAGTTAAGTAAAAAGGATGAGCGAAATAATCGCTCATTTTTTTACAAAAACATTTTGTTGCATTTAATTTTTTAATTGACTATATTTTTATTTAGTATTGATTTCCGATTGTTCAATATTATTGCTTTGAGAATTTAAAAATAGTTAAAAAAAGCCTTTTTTCGCGGGCTTTTTTTTGATGTGAAAAAATACTTTACATTATGAATGATGAGAAGGCAATTGGCGAAAGTATATTTGCAAAGGTTTTGCCGGCGCATATTTTTTCGGCCATAATAGAAAAAATTAATTATTCTCAGTTGAACGAAATTAGATTGAGAGTAGGAAAACCTATTATTGTCTATCTTGGTGGGCAGGCATATTTCTTGTCGGAAAACGGGATCACAAACAACGTCGGGAGTACGATGTATTGTACTAAGGGCGATATAGACAACATTGTTTTTAGGGCAAGTGAGTGCTCAATTTATGCCGTAAACGAACAGATAAAACGCGGATTTTTAACCATTAAGGGCGGAGTTAGGATTGGACTTGCTGGAACGGCCGTTTGCGAAGGAAATGATGTTAAAACTCTAAAGAATTTTACTTCGCTAGTGATAAGAATTCCGCACAAAATTAAGAACTGTTCACTATCTGCATTTAAATATATTTTAGAAGAAAATAAATTGCATAATACCTTGATAATTTCTCCACCAGGAGCAGGGAAAACAACATTTCTTCGTGATTTTATTTCGCAACTTTCGCAACGAAATATTTGTTTTAATGTCCTCGTTTTAGATGAGCGTGGAGAACTTAGCGCAGTCACTGAAAATGGTGAAAATATGCTGGATAGCAATTTCGCAGATATTCTGTCTTTTATCTCAAAATCTGATGGCTTTTTATTTGGTGTCCGTTCTTTAAATCCCAATTTGATTATCTCGGACGAAATTGGTGCGGAGGAGGACATTGAAGCAATTGAATATGTCTGCAATTGCGGAGTTAATGTCATTGCAACAGTGCATGCAGGTTCTATTGCAGAATTAAGGCAAAAACCTAATTTTGAAAGGCTCATTTCAAAGAAACTCTTTGACAGATATATTGTGTTTTCTTCCAGAGAAGGCCCAGGAACTTATGAGGGCATATATGATAAAAATTTTGTTAGCCTATTAAACTTGGGAAATTAGCAAAGAGAAAAGGGGCAATATGAAGTGGATTTTGATAGGAGTGATTATAGTTGGAATGGCGTACATTGGCTACGGCATTTCTCGTTATTATCACAAGCGCAAAAGATATTTTGATGACATGATATTGCTTTGTGAAAAATTGTGCGTTGATATAAGTTTCTCGAAAGAGAATTTACACTCGATAATTTCAAGTTCGCTTGACAACTATTCAAAAGACTTTAAAAAAGGAGCTGAAAGTTATTTAGAATATTTGAAAAATAATTCTAATGAAATCAATGAAGAAATGCTATTCAAAAAAGATTCACTTCTTAAAGAGGAAGAAAAACAAATAGTTTTGTTGTTTTTTAGGAGCTTAGGGCGTTTAGATGCTAGCAACCAAATTTCAGAAATAAATAACTTTAAGAGTAAGTTTGTTGCCTATAAAGAAAATGCAGAAGAAGATAACAAAAAATTTGGCTCATTGTCGTTTAAATTGATGCTTTTATTTGGCGTAATGATTGTGATTATCTTGCTTTAAGAAGGAGTGAATATGGGGGTTGAAATAATTTTCAAAATAGCAGCGGTTGGAATTTTAACCGCGGTAGTAAATCAAGTTTTAAAGCATTCGAACAAAGAAGAGATCGCTACGCTTACTACTTTAGCGGGATTGGTAATTGTTTTGTTGATGGTTCTTGACTTAATCAATACGCTTTTTAATACGGTAAAGACAATGTTTAATTTGTAGGAGAACTCGTGGACATTTTCAAGATTATTGGAGTTGGTTTAATAACGGCTATTACCGCATTGATTGTGCGTCAAGTCAAGCCGGAAATTGCTGTTGTCATAACAATCTCTGGCGGAGTTATAATGTTGTTCATGTTGGTAGATTCTTTATCCAGCATTTTTTCTGCATTTAACTCAATAACTGAAAAAAGCGGGTTGACTGCAGGAATGTTCTCTGTGATTTTAAAAATAATTGGAGTGGGATATATAACGGAATTTTCTGCCAATCTATGCAATGATGCAGGCGTTTCAAGCATCGCCGATAAGATTTTGCTCGGCGGGAAAATACTTATTTTAGTTTTGGCATTACCTATTGTACAAAACATTATCGACATTATTGCGGGGATACTGCCATGAAATTTTTATCATATAAATTTCGCAGTACAAAGAAATATATC
>CAYJAO010000088.1:0-2723 GCA_964368355.1 uncultured Lachnospiraceae bacterium
TCAGGCAATAAGTCTGGCTCATTCGGTGTTTATTGCATAAAGCATTCTAAAAAAAGCATCTAAAAATATGCGGATGAGGAATCTAAGCTCTTTTGCAAAGCTAGAAAAGCAGAAGTATTGAGCGTTTTGCTTGCGCAACCCCGTTCATTTATGTGCGGGTCAAGCAAGTCGCCGTGAGTTCTTGTGAGCTACGCGAGCAGCTTTCAAAGCTTTTTCGCTTGGTGGTGCATTCTGGCTTTCAATGTACTGCTTAACAATGTCCAGCCTTGCGCCGCCGCATGATACTGCGCAGTAGCTGGGCGACCAAAACTGATGGCCCCAAAGCATCGTTTTTACATGCTCTTGGAACATTCGGTGCACCATCCATGGCTCGCTTGTCACGACACCCACCCGGCGCGTCTCGACCATTGATAGTGATTTCAAGTCAGTAGCACATATCAAAATCAAAAACAGGATTACAAAAATCGGCTTTTGATCGTAGACATATTACACTGACTGTTGCTTTGCTTTTGCTTTTGCTTTTGCTTTTGCTTTTAGAGACTGACCCTACAACCTTGAACACACTGCTTATCATGAAATTACCGCCACTAAGCTGTGCTTAGAAGCGGTTTCGAGGCAAACACCTCTGGGACGTGCTCCCGCCCCAAACCTAATGCCCAAGCAGCACTGTTGTAAGCTGACACCACATCTGCATTTTGGTGAAAGCCGCACGCGGTGCAGGTAAAATTAGCCTGCGTTGTGCGGTTGCCTTTATGCGTATAATGACAGCACGGGCAGCGCTGCGAGGGTTTGAGTTTTCTCGTTGGAGTATTTACTAATTCGCCACCAGTTTCTTCCACTTTGTAGCGAATCATTGACATTAGCGCAGCTGGCGCTGTGTCGAGTATTTCCCGGTTAAGTCCTGCTTTTTGTTTTACCTTTTTGCCGTGCTGCTCGCAGTTGCCCTTGGCTGAACGGCTCATGTTTTTGATACTCAGCTCTTCCATTGCGACCAGTGTATAGCGCCCAGCAATTGTGCTGGTTAATTTGTGCTGTGCGTCTTTGCGCTGATTTGCTTGCTTTCGCTTAAAGCGAGAGAGTGCTTTACAAGCCTTTTTCCAGTTGCTTGAGCCGCGCTTCTTTTTGGCGATACTTTGCTGTAAAGCGGTTTGCTGAGCTTCGTTAGTTTTGTAGTAGCGAGGATTTTCGACAGAGCAATACTCGCCATCTGGTTGAGCTAACGTGATGAGCTTTTCTATCCCCCAGTCGATACCACAAGCCTTTTTCTCTAGACATTCACGTTCTGGCTCTGTCTCTACGGTCAGTGATAACCACCAAGAGCCGTACTTGTGCTGCACCTGAGAGGTTTTAATTTTACCAAACAGTCGAGACTTACCCCGAGCTTGAATGTGGCCCACGCCTTTAATAAACAAACGGCCATGTACACGCTCACCATGCTGGAACTTGGTGTCCAGCAGCTCAAAGCTGTGAAAACGGTTTAACGATTTAAAGCGAGGGAATCCCGCAGTGTGGCCACACTTAACGCGCGCAAAGAAGGCTTTAAACACTTTATCCAAGCGCCTTAATGTCATGCGCTTTGATGTGCATGACAGCGCTTTGTATTCGGGGTGTTCTGCCCGAATCTGAGTCAGGCTAGCTTGCTGATCGTTATAGGTAATAGAAATGCCGCGCTTTTGATAAGCATCTATGCGCTCTTGCAGTGCGGCATTGTAAAGTTGTTGATGTAAGCGCAATTGCCCAAGCAAGGCTTCGGCCTGCTTAGGTTTAGGGTAAAGCTTATAGGTATATTTGCGCATAATCATATTTTTTATTATAATTGGTTACTATGAACGAAACAAATTTAAAAGCCCTAAATCACTGCTTTTACAACATAAACTATCACTTGGTTATTGTAACTAAATATCGAAAAAAGGTGATTACCCCAGCAATTCTTTCGCGCCTATCAGATCTGATAAAAGAGCGTATAGAGGCGTGGGACGGCTGCTTGTTAGAAATAAACGGGGAACCTGACCACATCCATATTCTTTTTGAGCTACCACCAAAGCATGCTGTAGCAGACTTTGTGAATGCTCTAAAAACAGGGACAAGCAGAAGAATTAGAGCGGAGTTTGCCGAAGAGCTAAAACAGCACTATTGGAAGCCAGTATTCTGGTCAAGATCGTACTGTGTCGTAACCTGCGGTGGCGCACCGCTAGAAGTGGTAAGGCAATACATCGAAAACCAGAAAGGGGCTTGACTCCCACCAATCAAGATTGGAAGGAGAATGCGCCCCCCCAAGCTAGTTCAACGAGTGCGGCGAGGTGGGTGTGGCAAGCGTAGCCATAGATGGCGCAGCGCCGGAGTTGAACCCTGGACGGGTTCATCGACGGAAGAACACCCGCCTCGCTGCACGGCATGCACTGTACTAATTACCTCCTCGACACAGCTCCACAGACATAAATAGAAATGGTACCCAACACTGCGCAACTACTGCTTAAT
This sequence comes from uncultured Lachnospiraceae bacterium, assembly GCA_964368355.1. Lineage (GTDB taxonomy): Bacteria > Bacillota > Clostridia > Christensenellales > UBA1242 > UMGS687. Next base: position 2,479 of record CAYJAO010000088.1, read on the forward strand.
TGCTTGAAAAAAGCTACAATCAGCCAAATTTTTATGACCGCTCTTCGCATAAGAGCTACTCGGTCAGCTACTTACTTACTAACTATTAGGGTCGAAAATGTCTCAGTATGTTTTTACCATGCACCGTCTTGGCAAAGTTGTACCGCCCAAGCGTGAAATTCTCAAAGATATTTCTTTATCATTCCTCCCCGGCGCAAAAATTGGTGTGCTGGGTCTCAATGGCTCAGGTAAATCCACCCTCTTGC
>CAYJAO010000089.1:0-2719 GCA_964368355.1 uncultured Lachnospiraceae bacterium
AAATAAGTGAGAAATGTTTGATGGTGTATTTTAAAACTCCATATTCCTATACTGGTGAGGATTTGGTTGAATTCCAAATTCACGGTGGCGAATTTTTAGCAAGAAAAATATTGAATGTTTTATCAAAAGAATGCGGACTAGCAACTCCTGGCGAATTTTCAAAGCGAGCATTTTTTAATAATAAACTTAGCTTAGACGAGGCTGAAGGGATAGTCGACGTTATAAATGCAGAGAGCGAAGCGGAGCTTTCTAGCGCATATTCTCTTTCGGTAGGAAGATTTAATCAAAAAATTAAGCAATATCAAGATAAACTTACTGAAATGCTTGCAAGAGTTGAGGTCGCACTAGACTACCCCGAGCATAATGATGAATTAATAACTCTCAACCAAATTAAAATTAGCCTAGAAGATTTGCAAAGCGAGATAAGTTCTCTCTTAAAAAATTCTGAGAGTGGCGAAAAAATAAAATCTGGCGTTAACATTGCGATCGCTGGAAGCCCAAACGTTGGCAAGTCAAGTTTGCTTAACACCTTGCTTGAAAAAGATAGGGCTATTGTCAGCAGCATCGCCGGGACAACCAGAGATACTCTTTCTGAAACAATAGTTTATAAAGGAATAAAATTCAATTTAACAGATACGGCAGGAATAAGAAACGAAAGCGACGAAATTGAAAAAATAGGGATAGAAAGAGCAAAAAATGAAATAAATAAAGCCGATCTCGTGTTGTTTGTGGTTGATTTAAGCAGAGATACAACCAAGGAAGAAGAAAAACTTTTATCTACATTAAATAAGCAAAAGATAATTTTAATTTTAAATAAAAAAGACATAAAGAAGAATGATAAAAAATTTGAAGGTTATGAAATTCTTGAAGTAAGTGCTTTAACAGGCGAAAACATTGAGCGACTAAAAGAACTTATATATCAAAAAACTTTGAGCGGAAAGATAGATCTTTCAAAAATTGTGTTAACCAATATTCGTCATATAAACTGTTTAAAGAATGCAGAAGATATGATAGAAAAAACTTTAAAGATAGCCCAAGAAGCAACTCTGGACATAATCGCCTTTGAACTTAAAAATATATGGAATGAACTGGGGAAAATTACGGGAGAAACTGAAACAGAAGAAATAATTAATGAAATTTTTTCTAAGTTTTGTTTAGGAAAATAAAATGGAAAATAAGAATACATTTGATGCTATTGTAATAGGTGCAGGGCATGCTGGCTGTGAGGCTGCATTGGCTTTATCGCGTTTGGGAAAACGCGTGCTTTTAACTTGCTTAAATTTAGATTCTGTCGCTTTTTTGGCTTGCAATCCTTCCATTGGTGGAACCGCAAAAGGCCACCTCGTTTGCGAGATAGACGCTTTGGGCGGAGAGATGGGGTTAAATACTGATGAAACAGCGATACAAGTCCGCATGCTTAATGAAGGCAAGGGCCCTGCTGTCCATAGCCTTCGTGCACAAGTTGATAAAATTCAATATCACAACAGAATGAAAAGAGTTATAGAAGAAAATGAAAACATTTTCTTAAAGCAGGCGGAAATCGCCGAGATTAAACAAAATAAAACAGGTGAAATCGTTTCAGTTTTGTCCACATTAGGTGAAGAATTTTTTTGCAAAACCGTTGTTATTTGCTCGGGGGTGTACTTAAAAAGCAGAATAATTATTGGTGAATTTACGCAAGAAGTTGGACCAAATGGCTTCGCTTGTGCTAATAAATTAACCGATTCTTTATTAAAAATGGGCATAACTATAAGAAGGTTTAAAACCGGAACCCCAGCGAGAATAAACGGCAGAACAATAAATTTTGACGGGCTAGAGAAACAAAAAGGCCAAGAAAACATACAAACTTTTTCAATTTTATCAAAAAATGTTCACAAAAATATTGTGGCTTGCTATGAAACTTTTACCAACGAAAAAACCCACGAAATAATAAGGAATAATTTACATAGAGCCCCTATGTTTTCTGGAATGATAAAGGGTATAGGCCCGAGGTACTGCCCTTCTATTGAAGACAAGATTGTTAGATTCGCAGATAAAGAAAGACATCAAATATTCTTAGAACCAGAAGCCCTTTCAACAAATGAAATTTATATTCAGGGTTGCAGCACTTCGATGCCAGCAGACGTCCAAAATCAAATGTATTCATCTATCAAGGGATTGGAAAATGCTGAAATTATGCGCAATGCATACGCTATAGAATATGATTGTATTGATAGTTTAGATTTGAAACCAACACTAGAACACAAGAAAATTAAAGGGCTTTTCTTTGCTGGTCAAATAAATGGCACGAGCGGGTATGAAGAGGCTGCTGCACAAGGGCTTATTGCAGGAATAAATGCCAACAAATTTTTAAATAATGAAGAGCCACTTGTTTTGAGAAGAAACGAAGCTTACATTGGTGTTTTAATTGATGACCTTGTGACGAAAGGGACAAATGAACCATATAGGATGATGACGAGCCGTGCTGAATATCGTTTAGTGTTGCGTCAAGACAATGCAGATAAAAGATTGACTGGCATTGGCAGAAAAGTCGGGCTGGTGACTGACGAGAGATGGGAAATTTATCAAAATAAGTTGAAAAAACTTGAAAAAATGCGAAAAAAACTTGATTTTTTAATGAAAATAAATGAAAAAACGATAAATTTCTTAAATTCCTATAATGAAAATATACCAAATGGATCAATCAAATTTGTTGATTTAGTAAAGAGAAATAATATTG
>CAYJAO010000090.1:0-2656 GCA_964368355.1 uncultured Lachnospiraceae bacterium
TTGTATGGTCGAGTTCTTTTTTGCGAATGCGGACGTTCTTTGGAGTGACTTCCATTAATTCATCTTCACAGAGGAATTCGATGCAATCTTCAAGAGACATAAGGCGTGGAGGAGTAAGTCTAAGTGCTTCGTCTGAACTTGAACTACGGCAATTTGAAAGGTGTTTTTTCTTACATACGTTAACACAAATGTCATCACCTTTGGGATTTTGGCCAACAACCATTCCTGCGTAAACCTTTGTGCCTGGAGTAATAAATAGGTCGCCACGTTCTTGAGCGTTGAAAAGTCCATATATAATTGCTTCGCCCGTTTCAAAAGCAATCAATGAGCCGTATTCACGCCTATTAATAGGTCCTTTATATTCTTGGTATTCATGGAATACCGAGTTCATAATACCTTCGCCGCGAGTATCTGTTAAAAATTCTGATTTAAATCCGAACAATCCACGTTCTGGAATGAAAAATTCTAATTTCATGCGTGAGTTATGGTCTGACATTTGAATTAATTCGCCCTTTCTTGTACCCATTTTACTCATGATGGCCCCAACGCAGTCAGTAGGAACGTCAATTGTCAATCTGTCAATAGGCTCACATTTTTTGCCGTTTATTTCTTGGAACAAAACTCTTGGCATAGAAACTTGAAATTCATATCCATCTCTGCGCATATTTTCAATTAAGATTGAAAGATGCATTTCTCCACGTCCACACACGGTAAATGCTTCTGTGCTTTTCGTGTCCGCCACGCGTAAAGAAAGGTCTTTAACGGCTTCTTTGTATAATCTTTCACGCAAGTGTCTGCTTGTAACGAATTTACCTTCTTGACCGGCAAATGGGCTGTTATTTACCATGAATGTCATTTCAACTGTTGGTTTATCGATTTGAACAAATTCAATAGGTGTGACATCTTGTGGAGAACATAATGTATCTCCAATTTGAGATTCTTCAATTCCGGCAATACATATGATATCTCCAGCCTTTCCAACTTCTAATGGGACGCGCTTCAATCCAACATATTCAAACATTTGGACGATTTTTCCGCGAATATTTCTTGGCTCGTGATAGTTACAAGCCACAATACTATCTCCGACTTTTGTTGTTCCTTGTTCAATTTTTCCGATAACCAATCTACCGACGAAATCGTTGTGTTCTGCTGCCGAAATCAACATTCTAAAAGGCTTTTCATTATTGCCTGATGGCGCGGGGATGTGTAAAATTATCTTCTCAAAAAGTGGTTTCATATCTGTACCAAGTTTGTTAGGATCTAACGAACTGATACCTTGTCTAGCGGAGCAATAGACCACTGGAGAATCAAGTTGTTCATCGTTTGCATCAAGGTCAAATAAAAGTTCAAGAACTTCATCTTGTACTTCGGATATTCTTGCGTCTGCACGATCAATTTTGTTAATAACAACAATTACTTTTAAATTAAGAGCAAGTGCTTTTTCAAGAACGAAACGAGTTTGAGGCATTGGCCCTTCATAAGCATCAACAACCAATAAAACGCCATCAACCATCTTTAAAACACGTTCAACTTCGCCACCGAAATCAGCATGCCCAGGGGTGTCGACAACATTAATTTTAATTCCGTTATACATACAACTTGCATTTTTTGAAAGAATAGTGATGCCGCGTTCACGTTCAATAGCATTTGAATCCATGACTCTGTCTTCGATAATTTGGTTTTCATGAAAGACATTGCCTTGTTTTAAAAGTTCGTTAACTAGAGATGTCTTGCCATGATCGACATGGGCAATAATTGCTATGTTTCTAATTTTTTCGTTTGTCATAAAATTTATTTCCTTTGTTAATTTTTACCGTTTTTTGTAATATTAAAATATAGAATGCACACAAAAATAAAATGTGGCATGCCACACTTGTGAATTATACCACTAGAATGGTTATAGTGCAAGAGAAAATAAAAAAAAGTTTGAAAAATTTAGTGCTTTTTTATTGACAAATACTTCAAAACATTATAGAATACACTCGCACGATGGGGTGTAGCCAAGCGGTAAGGCACCAGACTTTGACTCTGGCACGCGTAAGTTCGAATCTTGCCACCCCAGCCATTTTTTTATGATGGATGTAGCTCAGTTGGTTAGAGCGCTGGTTTGTGGCACCAGAGGTCGTGGGTTCAAATCCCATCCTCCACCCCATATGAATGCAAAAACGTCTTCCTAAAATGAAGACGTTTTTTCATTCACAATTAAATTTGCTTCGCAAGTGATATTGACTATCGTCGACATCATTACGGCGTAATATCATTGGCTTCGGTAATATTATTACTACATTCCTTGACTGGCATAGTTTTGAAGTAAGATATATTTCCCCTTTTTTGTATCCGTGTAACACTTTATTGGTGCGTTAGTGCTTAATACTCCCTGTGACAGAGCTTCCATAATTTTATACTTATTACGAGCGATTGCTAGAATGTCGTTGTATCCCGCGCCCATTGTAATTGCGTTAACGGTCAAACCGTGTTCTTTCATCCCTTCTACAAGCCCTTCTGATGCTCTATCAAGACAACACAGGAATTCTTTATCAATGAATTTTTTTGCCGATCTTGGCACTTCTATGTTGTCTAAACAAACCTCCTTAGTGTCTTCACTATACCAAACCCATGCCTGCCCGATAATTCTTTCCTTATCTCTGTCTTTTAC
>CAYJAO010000091.1:0-2522 GCA_964368355.1 uncultured Lachnospiraceae bacterium
CCTTTTGCCACTATATTGTGCAAAAACAAAAAAAATAAACAAAAATACATAAATAATAAAAAAACAAACACAATAATTCCATAAAAAAATTTGGAGGATTTATGAAAAAAATTTTAACATTAGTTTTAATATTAACGCTTGGGCTTTGCTTTGTCGGTTGTGGAGATGCCAATAATTCGTTATCATACAACATTGACTATAACTTAAATAAGTTAACTAGTATATTGAATAAAACAACTGAAGCATCGACGGATGATTTAATTATTCCCGAGCTATATTCTGCCGAAAACGAAGAAATGAAGGCAGGACTAGATACAAAACAAAATACAAATAAAAACATAAATACAAATAATGTGAATATTAAAGATAATTCATCTTCAACAAAAAATTCAATAAATAATAATTCAGTAAAAAATATAATGACAAAAACTCAAAAAACAAGAGAGAATTCTGTTAATAAAACGACATCTAAAACAGGAGTGGACAAATCAACCACTCTCCCATTAAACGATGGAAATAAAACATTAAAAAATAACTTCACAAAAAGACAAGACGCAAATGGAACTCCGAAAAAAGTTATAAAAGATAACAAGGTTTCAACCAATATAAAAAATGCAAATCCGTTAACCAAAGCACCTATTTTAAATGAACAAATAGTAAAAAACAACGGCACAAAACCAGCTTTAAATATTGGAAATGAAAGATCTTTTACAAATAATGAAAGGCTTTCTGCAAAAAGAAATGCAAATAGATTGACTTCTTCTTACTATGTCCCAAGGAGAGTAACAAATGTAAATTATGCAAATGCAAATTTCAATACTTATTTGGGTAAGGTTGAAGATTTGTACCTAATGATTAATGATGCGGTTTGTTCAAACGATGCGGTTTGCTCTTGCAAAAACAACATTCTAAATTGTTGTGATATCTTGAGTGTAATTTCAAAGCAGATTAAATCAAAGGAAGTGACCTTAACCGACGAACAGGTATCTTCTTGCAACGAATTATTAAGCGAGCTTGGCAAATGTATAAATAAAATTGCAGATACAAGAAATGATGTTTCTAATGACTGCAAATCATTAAATCAAGGTGGTAAAAATGTAAGTTTTAGTGTAGATAAATTAGGAACAAAATATGTTAAATTAATTAATTCTTTAGACAGCCGCGCGACGAATTATGAGAATATTTTAACAATTCTTCAACAACTGCAATGTGTTTTGACTAATACATGTTATCAGTCAAACAATTCTAATCTCACTGATTTAGACGGAACTTTGGGCGACATATTGCAAGGCGCTTTGGATAATGCTTTAAACAATAGTAATAATAATAACGGATGTGAATACCATGACCAAGATGGCAACTGCTATACCTATGACAACGACGCAAAATGCTACAGAGATAGCAGCGGGTATTGTTACACTTGCGATCCAAATGGCAACTTTAATTGTTTAACCCAGCCTCAAACTACTACACCACCCGATACTATTATAAATAATACAAACAATGAAACTGCCAATAAAATACCCGTGAATGATGCCGAAAGCGAAATGACGGATAAAACAATTATGGATAGTACAAATAACGGAACTGCGAATGCAACAACCACTAATAAAACTACTATGGACAACACAACTACTGACAAGACAACTGTAAATAAAACTACTATGGACAGAGCAATCACCGACAGAGCGATAAATAATGTGACTAGAATAACCGATTTTGGAAAGAAAGAATTAGATGTGAATAATGTAGAGGGCAAAGAAAGCGCTGAAAAGAAAGGAAACATTGATACTTTTTCCGAACAAACAGTTAGACCAAATATAATTAAAAAAGAAAACCTGACAAATACTAACCAAAATAATGCTCAAAATTTGCAAAATCAACAAAACAACAACCAGAATAATCAGCAAATAAATAATGCTACTATTCCTCAAAATAACACAAACGCTTATGGCTATCCAAATGGAATTAATGGCGGAATGGGTTATGGCGTAAACAGAGTTGGTGGCGTTGGTGGTGCGGGTGTCGGTGCCGGAATAGGTGGCACTGGTACGGGAATTGGTGCTGGAGTTCCAATTGGGACGAATGGTTATGGAGTACACAATTTCGAAAACGGAATAACAAATCCTTATCGCAATACTGATACATACAAACTTCCAAATACTGCTGGCGGTTTAGCTAATAACGGCATTGGCGCAGGGGTTGGAACCGGGCTTGGTTATGGAGCGACTCCTTATGGTGCCGGTTATGGTGTTGGCGGGCTATCAATGGCTTTAAAACAAGAAAATTTTAATGAAGAAAAGCCTCTACCATCTGAAGTTAGAAAGAACTTCAAACCTTTCGCAGAGATTTCAAAAATTGCTTAAATTTTTAATAAAAAATGCTTGACAATGTAGGAATATTGTAGTAAAATCGCCATGCAATCGGCTAAAGAAAGCAACATATTCCTCGTTAGCTCAGCGGTAGAGCACTCGGCTGTTAACCGATAGGTCGTAGGTTCAAATCCTACACGGGGAGCCAGT